>JAPUIP010000464.1 GCA_027296925.1 Candidatus Poribacteria bacterium
TCTTCTCTGGTGAAGCCGTAGTCGCGCAATCGCCTTGCCCATCGCTTAAAGTAGCGCGTTGGGTAGGTCACTTGCGTTTGGCTGCGGAAAAGGAGAATAAGCGGGGCATAGTGGGGCAAACGTTCCAAATACCGCAACACGTGCTCGGTTTGCGGTAGAATGAACAAGGCAATTCCAGAGGGGGCTGCCCGGTTGTAGAGGTCAAGTGCGAACGACTCGGCATCGGTGGTGGAACGTCCTTCGGAGAGTTTTACCAAACCTCCCATGATATGTCGTGCCGTGACTTTATCGAGCAGGCACCGCATCCGGTTTTACCTCCACTTCCTCTAATTCTTCGAGGTCAACGTTGCCCCACTTCTCCCACAATTTGGCCTGCTCTGCGTCCGGGAGATCGAGGTATTCGCCCAATGTCAAACCGTCTAAGAAAGGTGTATTGGGGCTGAGTGGCTTTCCCCCAAGTGCTTGCATGACCTCAATACGAAGTTGCTCCACCGATTTGTGAGCGTCTTCTATCGTTCTTTTCGTTTGCATTGTGTTCTTCCGCAACTCTGGTACCTTTGTGTTATCAAATTTTGCCAAAGGTTGGACAGGATCTTTAACGATACTAATTTCGGCAATGGCAAAATCATTAAGTCGAACGGTACACTCTACTCCATCATATTCTCTGCCTTCTATATGATTGCAGTCTACATAATCGCCCTTGCAAACAGAGCAAGTTGAACGATAGACAATCCCTCCCGGGCTGAAACCTTTGAGTTCACCGCTCTGTTTTCGCTTCCGAGTTTCATCATCCGTGATTGGCAACTTGACTCTAAACGCACCCGTAGAATCTATCCACCCGCGCCCCCAACCGACTATCTTCGTTGTGTGTTCAAGAAAAATCGGTATAGAGCGATCCGGATCGGGTGGCGTTGTTTTCAAAGATTCACGGTAACCTTGAGATCTTTTATCGAGTGAATCGAGTATGGCATTAAACCTTTCATCGCTTATTTGCTTACCTGTATGGCTATAACGGACTTTCTCACCGCGTTCATCTAACTCAATAACAATGTCTGTTTTATCTTCTTGTGTTCCAAGCGGAAGTTTAAGCTGAGTAAAAATATTACCAATGACACTTGTAATAACGCCAATCGGGATATTTGCGACGAAAACGAAAATTGGATCGGATAAAAACTCTATTAACCCCTTCCGCATCAGATAGTTGAGCTTTGTTCCATCATCAGGATCAACAACTACAGAAAATCCTTCGGCTCTCAGTGTTTTTATCATGTGAAGCGTTTCACGGGCTACAACTCGAAGCCCCGGATATTTCGACTCGTAAGGGTTATAAGACCGAAAGCGTACCTGATGAGAACTATGTTCTGTCACTTCGTGTCACCTCTTTTGAAATTTAAGTATTTGTCTTAACGCCCTTTTCACGAATCTCTGTTAAGGGAATCAAATACCGAACAACCTCAATCCTCTCATCCGGGTGCCTCCGTTCAGATGATTTCTCCCATCCGAACATGCTTAGCCAACGCCGACTTAAATCAACAGTTGCTATTTTTTTATCCTCCGCTAAAGTTAAGAAATGCACTGATGGTGTCCTGAACATCCCACGGATGGGAGACTTCGAGGAACGCGCACCGTCCGAATGGTTGTGTCAAGTGGCAGCGTATCCGGTGTATTTTCTGACTTCTGGCGAGCGGAATCCCAAGACAATATGCTCTTTTGGAACGCCATACCGTTCCAAATCAGTGGCGATGCCGTCTTCGGTATTGTCGTATTGAATCCATAGCTTTCCATCGATAATATCAACGCGGGCAAGACAGGCATGGATTCTGCTTCCATCATCCCAACCCGAAATCATCAACAGATAGCGATCTGCCTCGCGGTCAACGATGATTTCGTCCTTCATATCGCCGTGAGCATAAGGGATTTGCACGTATTCCTGAAAGATATTCAAGATGATTTGTCGGTATTCTTCTACTCGATCCATCTGGTAACCACCTCTTCTTTGGAATCAAAAACAATCAGTTTCAGTGTTTATCGATTAAGAGTCTGCCAACTGGCTCATCAAAGACTTCCCTAACGGTCTGTTTTGGGACGGCAAGGTATAAAACCCTGTCTGCTTCTGTTTCCGACATAATGGTACGGTACAGCATGTACTGTCCCAATGCCCTTTCGAGGTCTGCCATATTGGAGTGACCGACAAAGCTCTTGATTTCAACCGCAATTTTCCGGCTCTCTTTCTCCGCTGCCAAAAGCTGTTCTGCGCCTAAGTCAACAAAGAGCCGTGTCGAACCCCATGCTAATCGGTATGGGTCGTCGGTGATTGTCCAACCATCTTTGATGAGGGCATTTTTCACTGCGTCATGATAGATGTCTTTCGCCGGCATACTTCACACCTCTTTCACGAATTTCACGCAAGAGAATCACCTTAAACCATAGTAATCTCGTGAGTTAAGATTATAACCGATCTCTGAAAAGAAGTCAACCGTTACACCGTTACAGCAGCCCGGCAAAGCGTGCCCACTGGTATTTCGCACCCAACACAGCAACCGGCTTATCCGTCGTATAAGGGTAAGCCAGAATGTCCTGCTCCATCAGATAGCGACAAGCCTCCTCAACCTCCACATCGCCAACCAACGACGCCACCATCGGCTTATCGATACCCCGCGCTCTCGCTTCGGAAACCACCTCGCTCAACAGGGCCGCAAAAGTCATCGGCGGGGTGATAATGGTATGCCAGTAGCCCAGAATGAGGGCATGCACACGGTTGTCATCCAGCGCGAGTTTTATGGTGTTGCGATAGGTCGTCGGGGGTTCGCCGCCAGTAATATCGACCGGATTGCCAGAAGCACCGAAGGGCGGAATGAACTCCTTGAACGCCGCATCGAGGTCCGGCGGCATGCGCATAAGTTGCAAGCCGTTGTCCACGCAGGCATCCGAAAGCAACACTCCCGAACCGCCAGCGCCGGTGACAATCACCACGTTCTCCCCTTTCGGCGTTGGCAGGACGGAAAGCCCGCGGGCAAATTCCAGCATATCGTTGAGGTTGCGAGCGCGAATGACGCCGCTTTGGCGCAATACGGCGTCGTAAATTTTATCGTCCCCGGCCAGCGCGCCGGTATGCGACTTAGCGGCACGTGCTCCCATGGCAGTGCGTCCGGCTTTGAGCACGATGATTGGTTTCTTTTTAGATACACGTTGCGCCACTTCCGCAAATGCCCTGCCGTCTTTCAGGTCTTCGACGTGCATAGCGATCACTTGCGTATTATCATCCTGCTCAAAAAACGTCAGCAGGTCATCCTCGTCAATGTCCGATTTATTCCCCAGCCCGACGATCGCGGATACGCCCATTTTCGCCGAGCGGCTGAAACCGATGATCGCCATGCCCACGCCACCG
>JAPUIP010000465.1 GCA_027296925.1 Candidatus Poribacteria bacterium
GTTCTGGGTTTCAGCATGTATGAGGCGAAGCGAGGGAAGTGGGGAAGTGCGCAGGAGAGCAAAGAGGACAGGGCGTGACTTATGATTGAACAGATCCTCGCCGCAACGATTCGTCAGGCGACGCCGCTGCTGATTGTCGCACTCGGAGAGATCATCTCTGAAAGAGCTGGCGTGATCAATATCGGGCTTGAAGGCATTATGATTCTGGGTGCCTTTGTCGGCTGGATTGGTTCATTCTATATCCAGAGCGCGTCGGTCGGGCTTGCGCCATGGATGGGTATCCTGCTCGGTGCGCTGAGTGGAATGACCCTGGCTGGACTTTTCGCGATCTTGATTTTAGGATTGAAAGCGGATCAAGTTGTGACCGGCACGGGCATCAACCTCCTGGCTTTCGGGGTCGTTGAAGTGCTGTACCGCCGCATCTTTGGCGCGACTGGGAAAGCGCTGAAAGTGGCGATCTTCCAGCCCATTCACTTGCCGCTGTTATCGAAAATCCCGCTTATCGGTCCAATCCTGTTTCAGCATAATCTTTTGGTATACGCTGCATTTATAGCTGTTCCTCTCGTATACTTTTATCTGTTCCACACCCATCACGGGCTGGCCATCCAGGCCTGCGGTGAATACCCCAAGTCCGCGGACACTGTGGGTATAAACGTCGGCAGGTTGCAAGCGAAATGCGTACTCTTCGGTGGATTTATGGCCGGCATCGCCGGCGGGTACCTTTCACTGGCAGACGTGCCGTACTTCAGCACAGAAATGACCGCCGGTCGTGGCTTCATTGCGCTCTCAATCGTTATCTTTGGGAAGTGGCACCCTGTCAAAGCGTGTGGGGCCGCGCTGTTGTTCGGTCTTGGTAGCGCGCTACCGGATCGGTTGCAAGCCATACCGGACCTCGGATTTATCCCATATCAGTTCTTCTTAATGCTGCCCTACGTCCTGACGCTTCTTGTGCTGGCCGGATTTGTTGGGCGTGCCAGCCCGCCCGCCGCGTTGGCGCTTCCCTATCGAAGAGAATAGGGCCGCTGCTCTCTCCATCGCTACTGACGCTACCGCCGACCAGGTTGGCCCGTCGAACCCACTCTGCCCCTCACTTCTTAGGCAGCAGCCTTTTCGTCTTCCATTTCCCCTGCCGGAACCAGTACCACATCACCACGCCTTGCACGATGTTTGACACGGCGATGCCGATCCAGATGCCCATAATTCCCACCAGATAGGAAAGCGCAATCACCAGAAGCAGCGCAAAACCGACTTGACAGATGCCTGTAATCACCATTGGAGAAACGGTATCCCCGGCGCCGTTGAGGGCGCGACCGAGCACAATGGAGACGCCCATGAAGCCAAAAGTGACAGATAGAAAACGCAAATAGGGGGTGCCGATCTCGATCACTTCCGTTTGGCTGGTAAATATCCGGATAAAGATCTGGGGCCAAACGAGCAATATCAACCCGATGAAGACCATGATTACCGACCCGACTCTGTTCGCAAGTTGGGCCGATTTTTCCGCTCGGTCGATCCGGTTTGCTCCCAGATTCTGCCCAACCATTGGCGAGACAGCGTTGGCGAATGCGAAGCCAAAGTGCATCACGAGGATGCGAAGTCGCATACAGATGGCGTAAGCAGCGATGGATTCGGTTCCATAGATTGCCACGACGCGGATGAAACCCAGCCGGGAGGCGTGCCGCAATAGTCCTTGCATCGCGCTAAAAATGCCAAGCTTCATAATCTGCCCCATCACGGACAAGTTGATCCGGCGTTCAACGTGCCTCAACGAGATGACACTGCGCCCGCTCAGGCACAGGTAAAGCAGGGGTACGACGCCAAGCCCTCTGCCGATGACGGTCGCATACGCCGACCCCGCAACTTCTAGACGGGGGAATTTCCAAATACCAAATATCAGCAATGGGTCAAGTACGATGTTTAAGATCGTCGAGAATACCATGACGATCAGCGGCGTAATCACATCCCCTGCCCCTCTGAAAATGGAATTTAATGTCATGGATAAGAACATCAGAATCGAACCGAGCAGCGTGATGCGCAGATATGGAACACCCAGACGTATGACTTCTTCTTCTGCTCCCAATAGCCTTAATCCAGGTTCAGCAAGCGGATAACCCAAAAATGCAATTCCAAGTGCGCACACAACGCTCAGGATGAGCGCCTGCATCGCAATGTTCTCCCCTTGTCCTCTCTGCCCCGCGCCGATAAATTGGGAAACTATAACGACGGTCCCGGTCGAAATTCCCAGAGAAAGTACACCAATCAGTCGCGTGAGATTTCCGCTCAGCGCGACGGCGGAGAGCGCTGCCGATCCGAGTTTACCAACAAAAATCATATCGACCACGCTGAAAGCATCCTGAAAAAAATTACTCCAAAAAATCGGCACAGCAAGGTAGAGGAGGTGTTTCGGGATGCTTCCCTGCGTGAGGTCGTACTTGGATTTCTTCATAAGAACTCGCTTTCTCTCCGGCATAAATGTTGATGAGCCTTCGACGAGTCTACCCCCATCTTTGTTTAGCGATTTTATCGAGATAAGGCGCAATGCGTTGTGCGCTGGTCGTGAAACGCAATTTGATACTGGCATCCCTTTTGCCCTCCCATTATCGAAAAAAACGGTTGACAACGGCTCAAAAATTGTTTATCATATTGCCTCATTCGCGGATATATTGTATGTTTCAAAATATTACACACAACATGTGGGTGTTTTTATGAAATGTCCGTACTGCAGTGGATTGGGCACAAGAGTCATCGATAAGCGCGATACTGACACGGGAAGTGTTATCCGTAGGCGCCGAGAATGCCTCCAGTGCGAAAAGCGGTTTACGACGTATGAACGCGCCGAAGTGTTGGATCTGTTCGTCATCAAGAAGGATCAGCGTCGAGAGGCTTTTGACCGGCGAAAGCTGAGGCGCAATATGATGAAGGCTTGCGAGAAACGCCCAATTAGTCAGGAAACCATTGATCGCCTGATCGGGCTTATCGAACAGCAACTGATCAACATGCGCAAATCAGAGATCGAAAGCCGTGCCATTGGTGAGCTCGTTATGGATGCCCTCAAGGGGCTGGATAAAGTCGCGTATATTCGATTTGCTTCCGTCTATCGTGATTTCACGGATGTGGCGGATTTTGAAGAAGAACTCCGCCAATTGGCCCACAACACCGAAGTCGATGAAACAGCATGCGCAAATAGAACGTAAAAAAGAGTAAGGTCGAACGTTAAACGGCGAAAAATGGGATGCGGGAGACGGTTGTGTCTGCCCCTTAATTTTGTGGGGCTCAAGATAATATGATTCGTGGTAATGATTGATAGAAAGGAATAGAGATGGCTAACAGTTCTCATATGAACCCGGAGGGGATCGCAGCCGCCCCATCCGATGAAGCTTCCGACATCGAACAACCGCTTCATGATCCGGCAACTCAGGACACGCAGAAGCGTGGCTTAAAGATTCGGCGGCATTATACCACGCCCGGTTTGCATCCATTCGATGAAATGGAGTGGGAACACCGGCGCTCGGTAATCTACAACGAGAAAGGCGAAGTAATCT
Source organism: Candidatus Poribacteria bacterium (assembly GCA_027296925.1). Taxonomy (GTDB): domain Bacteria; phylum Poribacteria; class WGA-4E; order WGA-4E; family PCPOR2b; genus JAPUIP01. The sequence goes on from JAPUIP010000465.1 coordinate 3,543, forward strand.
TCCAGCAAAAATCGGTGGAGGTGCCGGTAAGCTGGTCGCAGTTGGCAACAGACATTGTCGTGTCCAAATACTTCCGTAAAGCAGGGGTGCCGGAAACGGAAGAGGAGACCAGCGTTCGTCAGGTGATTCGGCGTGTCGCGAATACCATCCGGCAGGCGGGCGAGGCGCTTGGGGGTTACTTCGCCACACCGAATGATGCCGACGCCTTTGAGGCCGAGTTGACGGATCTGCTTGTCACCCAACGGGGTGCCTTTAATTCGCCGGTTTGGTTTAACTGTGGATTGTACCATCAGTATGGGATTAAAGGAGGTTCAGGCAACTGGTACTGGGATTTTGAAAAGAATGGTGTTGTTCAGACAGACAATAACTACGACCACCCGCAATGCAGTGCATGCTTCATACAATCCATTGACGATGACCTGATGTCAATCTTTGAATTGGTCAAAAACGAAGCTCGCGTTTTTAAGTACGGTTCCGGCACGGGGACGAATTTTTCTAAGATTCGAGGATGTCAGGAAAAACTCTCCGGTGGTGGCACGAGCAGCGGGCTGATGTCCTTCCTGGTGGTGTTTGACCGCGGCGCAGGCGCCACTAAGAGCGGCGGCACCACCCGGCGTGCGGCCAAAATGGTGTGTCTCGATATGGACCATCCGGAGATTGTTGATTTCATCAATTGGAAGATGAACGAAGAAAAGAAGGTCGTTGCGCTGGTTGCGGCTGGTTATTCAGCCGACTTCAACGGGGAGGCGTACAAGACCGTTTCCGGGCAGAACTCAAATAACTCGGTTCGGCTGTCAGATGAATTTATGAACGCCTATCTCCGCGGCGATACATGGCATACCACGATGAGGACCACCGGCGAAGTCTGTAAGTCATTTGAGGCGAGTGACCTCATGCACCAGATTGCCACGGCGGCGTGGGCGTGTGCAGATCCAGGCGTCCAGTTTGATACGACCATCAACGACTGGCATACATGTTCAAATACGGATCGGATTTATAGCAGTAACCCTTGTAGCGAGTACATGTTCCTGGATGACAGCGCCTGTAATCTCGCTTCCATTAACCTTCTCAAATTTCTCGATGAAGATGGAAACTTTGATGTCGAAGGATTCAAGCACGCCTGCCGCATCTTCTTCATCGGTCAGGAGATCCTCGTTGATTTTTCCTCATATCCGACAAAGCCAATCGCTCAAAACAGTCACGACTATCGCCCCCTCGGATTGGGATATGCAAACCTGGGCACGCTGCTGATGGTCAGCGGTATCCCCTACGATAGCGAAGCGGGATACGCGATCTGCGGTGCAATCACAGCGATTCTGTGCGGTGAGGCGTTCCGTACATCAGCGGAGATGGCGGCGGTTAAGAGTCCCTTCTCTGGATTTGAGAAGAATCGTGAGCCGATGTTGCGCGTCATGAGTAAGCACCGTGCGGCGGCCTACCGCATTAATCCCGACGCCTGCCCAGCATACCTGTTGAAGGCAGCACAGCACACGTGGGATGAGGCGGTTGAGATGGGAGAGAAGTTTGGGTATCGCAATGCGCAGGCCACAGTGCTCGCGCCGACGGGCACAATCGGGCTGCTCATGGAATGCGACACAACGGGAATCGAGCCTGAATTTGCGCTTGTGAAATTCAAGAAGCTCACCGGCGGGGGGTACTTTAAGATTATCAACCAATCCGTCCCGCTTGCGCTGAAACGGCTCGGTTACATGGACGAAGAGATTGATGACATTGTGACTTACGGGCAAGGCACGTCATCGCTGATTGGCACGCCACACATTAACAACCTTTCGCTCAAGGCAAAGGGTTTAACAGATGAAGAGATTGGTCAGATCGAAGCGGCGTTGTCTTCTGTTTTTGAGCTAGACCATGCCATTAACATTCACACAATTGGTGGAGAGGGATTGGCGCGTCTTGGATTCCGTCCAGAACAGTACAACGCGCCGGATTTTGACCTCTTGAGTGAATTGGGTTTCACAGCGCAGCAGATCGAAGAAGCCAACAATGTCATTTGTGGCATGATGACTCTCGAAGGTGCGCCGCATCTGAAAGCCGAACATCTGCCAATCTTTGATTGCGCGAACAAGTGTGGAAAGTATGGCCAGCGCTACATCGAGCCGATGGGACACGTCCGCATGCTCGGAGCGGCGCAGCCATTCTTGAGTGGCTCAATTAGTAAGACCATAAACATGCCCCATGAGGCGACAGTCGAAGAGGTCGAACAAGTTTACGTTGAGGCGTGGAAACTGGGATTGAAGGCCGTGGCAATCTATCGGGACAGATCGAAGTTATCGCAGCCCCTCAGCGCCTCCAGGGCGGAAAAGGTGGAAGAGGAAGCAGAAGCTCGCCCGATCCGTCGGCGTCTGCCCGACGAACGTCCCTCGATTACTCACAAATTCAGCATCGCAGGGCACGACGGCTATATCACGGCTGGTCTTTACGAAGATGGGAGTCCCGGCGAGGTGTTCCTCAAAATGGCGAAGGAGGGTTCGGTCATCTCCGGACTCATGGATACCATCGCGACGATGACCTCGATTGCGCTGCAGTACGGTGTACCGTTAGAATCGCTTGTCAACAAGTTTAGCCATGTTCGGTTTGAGCCGTCGGGGTTCACGAATAATAAGGACATCCCGATAGCAAAATCCATCATCGACTATATCTTCCGCTGGCTTGGTTTGAAGTTCCTGCCCCAAAGTCAAGCGCTGGAGGTAGGGGATGAAAGCCTCGGTGATCAGCTTGTCCAACCGCAGCAACTGCATCCGTATCCGAATGGGACCGACGAAGCGCATACACCCCAAACAATGCTGACCGGCGAAGGGTTGGAGGCACGGGAGCAACGTATCGCGGCGATTCAGTCTGATGCGCCCGCCTGTCATGAGTGCGGTACAATCATGGTGAGAAACGGGACGTGTTACCGCTGCCTGAATTGTGGTGCAACGAGTGGGTGCTCGTAGAACGTGAAGCTAAGGTTATATTTCCATTTGGAAGGGAGGAACGCTCCCTTCCAAATAGGAAACACCGAAAGGAGGTGATAACAATGGCCAAAAAAGCCACCTCTAAAAGGCTTGCCACGAAAGCATCGAAAGTTTTGCAGAGTAAAGGCACCAGCAAGACCACCAAATCGCTTGCTGGAAGCGTTTTATCGCAACGATGCAGAAGCAAGCAGAAGAGGAAATAGGCATTAAGTTGCCTAAGAGGCAAGTGGCGTCATATCCGCGGCTTGCCTCTTTTCGATCCTACCACATCTTCTAAACTCTGTCAAGTATAAATCGGAACTTCATTAAAATTTAATCCGAGTATGCTTGTGCAATCTGATCGTCTGGATTGACAATACGGAACCGCGCCAACTGCTGCCGAATCATCTGTTCTTCAGAGGAACTTACCGCACCGCGTAGGAGCTCTTTACGAGTCTGTCTGGCATAATAGATCTGCCCGGGAGGATTTCTGAAAAACGCTTCCGCTTCTGCTTGATTGCGCAGCCAATCGATAAAAACGTCGGTATCAACGAGTAGATTCATCCACATTTTCTGCCAGAGCTTCTTGGAGAAACTCTTCCGGGGTTTTCAATCGTCCATTTGGATGGTACATGCCGTCTTGACGAATCTTCTCAACATAAGCAACGGACTCATGATATTCCTGCGGTGTGGAATCGGTAAAATCCTTAATCCGCTCATA
>JAPUIP010000466.1 GCA_027296925.1 Candidatus Poribacteria bacterium
TTCTAAGCCGGAGTCATCCATCGCATTCATCCATCGATAGGCCGCTTGTTTTCGACAGAACTCGCGAAAGAGGAATTGCGCCAGTCCCTGAATCCGGAGATCTGTTATTTCAAAGAGGACACAAAAAGTCTCGCCGTTGAGCGGATATCCAAAAGTATACCCTTTCAATTCGGCATCAATAAAGATGATGCTACCGATCAACCCCAATTCCTTGTGGTTCATAAGCCCGACTCGGTGGGCATGCCGGGAATCCTCCAACATCGCTCGGTAAATTTCATCGTCGAACTTTGCACGCCGCGACTGTGCCCATGCGTCATAAAGCGCAAAACAAGCCGCAAGATCATCGCGTTGATACGGCTGTATTCGAACATTAGGATAGTTTCTGACGAAGGTGTTATAGGCGGCCCGCTTGCTTTTGTAACGATTCCCCTTGAGCTGGATCAGGGCTTCCATTTCATAGAGGTACTCCATCTCTTTCAAAACGGATGTATAGCCCATGGCGTGGAAAAATGGCAGGCATTCTGTCGGTACGTTTTCAATCCGCGCAATCGGCCTGGCCTGATTCGATTCAAGCATGAACCCATACGCCTCGCGGATTGCCCTCTCACTGAGCCCCTTCCCCATCGGCATAATCGGCATGAAGTAATCGCTGCCCTGCCGGGCAAAGACGCAGAGCTGATTGTCGATGAGCGCCCAGTAAAATCGAAAGAGATCGCGCCACACAGAGATCGGCGCAAACGCATAGGACGATAATCTGGTATCGATGTATTGGGCGTACTGATCGAAAAGGGGTTTATCCGTTAAGGTGAGTGACTGTAACACATTTCGACGAATCAACAGGTCACGCAAGCTTCAATCTACAGTGAGCCAATGCGCGGCTCAACTTTTCCAGAGGGCGGAGCACCACCACCGTCTCCTGATACGGTCCAATTAGGCTCCAGTTCGCGGCGATGGTTTCAACAACGGGCTCGGATTCCAAATAGTTCGCTATGTGGTCGATATAGCGTTGAAATGGCTCGGTTTGGATCTGTGCCTCGCCATAGGGACAGAGCATATCGACACCGAGGACAATCTGGGTTTGGTCTTCGTTGACCATCAGGGCAAACGGGTAGATCTGGCAATCTAGCGGGCGGACCGGGTAGATTGTGCATTCATTGGTCCTCGGATCAAAACAGGGGCAGATGTACATATCGCGGTGCGGCTTGAGCGTAATCTGCGCGCTCTTCCCATCTGCCGTCGGTCGGAACAGATCTGGGGCAATCCCGTGTTCAACGGCGGTTTTGACCTCTGCCTCTGTGAAGATCGGCGCGAGAAAACTATCTGGTTCTAAGAATCGGCAACACACATCGCACGAGAAACAGACCTCGCTCGGAACGATCTGCTGGAGTTGTCGCTGTCCGCGCATTGTTATTCTCCGGTTGCCGTCGATTTGACATCAATATCGGCGCTGAGTTGGTCCGCTGTCGGCATCGAGAAGTCTCGCTCGATCCATTCCTCCGGCGCCACCGCGACACCGCTGACAACCATCCCCCAATGGAGATGAGAACCGGTAACCTGACCGGTGGCGCCCATCAATCCGATGCGTTGGCCGCGCTCAACGCGGTCGCCAACCTGAACATCGATTTTACTGAGATGATTATAACTTGTCGAAACGCCTTGTCCGTGATTAATGACGACGGCGTTGCCGTAGATGTGAAGCCTATCGGCGAGCGTGACAATCCCATGATTCCCTGCATAGGCCGGCGTTGCGACGACGTTCGCGATGTCCGTCCCCAGATGATGCCGACGAACCCCGGTGTTGTATTCCCGGTACTTTCCAAACGGCGATGTCAATCGCCCTTCCGCCGGCCGGATAAACGTCCCTTCCCAAAGCTGATCGGCCTCTCGATTCGCCTTCGCATAGGCGTTGCCGCGCTTGGCGTTATCTTCCCTGCTCTTCGATTTATCCATCATGAGCTTCTGTTTTTCCGGGGAAAGCGTGATGTAGCCGCCGCGTTCAAAAACCGTCGCCTTGACTTCAAATGTAAAGGTCTGTTTCCCAGTATTGCCCATGCGATCGGTTGCCGTGAGCGTTAATGGGTAGTTTTTGGGCGGCTGCTTCACACCGATTCCGATCAGGCTCCGGTATAGATTTTCAGAGGGCATCGGATAGAAAGTCACTTCTCGATCAAAGAGCTTCCCGATGAGTGCTGAAACCGCTTCATCGGTTTGAACAAAGATACCGAATGTCTTGCCTTGCCACGCCTGACGCGATTCTGGGAGAAGCTCAAGTTGCGGTGGCGTATTATCGACGTAAAACGCGATCGCCTGCTGAGTGGCGTTCTTGCGTAAGGATTTGTCCGTCGCCGTCACGGAAACCGTGTGAGCGCCATCGGTTAGTAAGGTGGTATCCAGTGTCCAATAGGTGTAGTTCCCCCCATCCGTCGCAAGACTCAGCGGAATCGGCGGGTCATCGTCGATCTGTATGGTCAGCAAACCCAGTCCCGGTCTGTCATCTGTGACGGAAATATTGAGCGTGACGCTACCGCGATACAACTTCTCAGTTTCGAGCCCGCTTAATTGGAGACGAGGCGGGGTAGATTCAGACAGGATTGGCCAGAGGTAAGAGCCAATTCCCAGGAGCGGCGCAATCGCCAGAAAGCGTATCCAACTGGGCATTTTTCGTGAATTTCCGTTTGATTCCAAGCCGTTTATCCGCTGCATTTTACCGCCGAAATATGGACTCGCGCTGACGGGGTGCATACGCATCACGGAAATCGCTCAGCGGAACTACCGGCTGTGGTGCTTCGATTAATTCCGGTTCGTTGCAGCCCGGTCGGACAGCAATGGCTTTCATCTGCGGTTCCTCATTTTGTGTGCTCCGCTCTGCTTCATTACGGCACCAGTACAACCTTCCCGATCGAACGCCGTTCTTCAATGAGGCGGTGCGCTGAAGCTGCATCCGAGAACCGGTACACATGGCGCACCACCGGCTTCAGCTTCCCCGCTTCGGCCAGGGCGATCAGTTCCGTCATAATCTCAGGTGCGCGAGACTGCGCATTGCTGATACCACCCCAGCCGATGAGCTTCAGGTTCTTCACCCAAAAGGGCCAGAAATCAACCTGACCGTTACCTGTGAAGCTGTTCGATCCAAAACTCACCATTCGGGCGCCTTCAGCCATGCAATCGAGACTTCGGGCGAAAACGTCGCCACCCACCGACTCCCACACCACGTCTACACCACGCCCATCCGTGAAATCCCGCGCAGCCGTTACAAAATCGTCGGTCCGATAGTTGATCGCTACGTCGGCGCCCAGTTCGCGGACGAGCGTGATTTTCTCCTCGCTGCCCGCCGTTGCGATGACTTGAGCCCCGAAGTGCTTCGCGAGTTGAACGGCGAGGACACCCGTGCCACCGGCCGCAGCGTGAATGAGCACGGTCTCATGGGCTTGTAAGCCGGCGCCGACCTTCAGCGTATGATACGCCACCGGCGCATAGTCAAAGGCAACCGCCTCCGCCGGCGTGAACGTTGATGGATAAGCGGTCATACCTGGTTTACCGTCCGAACGCGGCTGCAAACCTGCGGCATCAGCAACACCGTACTCGACGTATGCGCCCGGTCGCAGTCCACCAATCAGGTGGCGCGTACCGGCTTCAACCCCTGTCACACCTGTTCCGAGCCCCACAACTTCCACACATGCCATTCCACCGGGAAAGTACGGCGGTTCCTTGATGCCATAGGAAGCTTCGCTGGCAGCCCCGATGCGACCGCTGCCGCCGTGCCGGATATGGAGTTGAATGTAGTCAATGGCGACAGCAAGCACTTTGACCAGTACTTCACCTGCCCCGGGCTCAGGTATCGGTACGTCCTCGCAACGCAGTACCTCCGGTCCGCCGAATTCGTAGTGCACGACGGCTTTCATCGTTTTTGGGATTGGCTGGATACTTTCTTGAGACATATCTGATAATTCCCTTCTATTCTGACGTCCTTGTCGTTTGATCCCATCCGCCGGGAGCAGCAAGTCAGGGCGACGCCAAGATCTCCTGCGATAAATCCCGATGCATTGTCGGTCTGATGGTCAGTGACGGGATGTTCGTCCGTTGTGGCAGACTGGCGATCAGCATGATTGTCGCTGACGTTTCCTCAACGTCTACCATCGTGTCCCTTGCTTCACTGTCGGGAGGGGTAGGGCGCTTGTCGAGAATCGGCGTCGCAACTTCACCGGGGATGACCACGCTGGCCCGGATGCCGGTGTTCTGGAATTCGACATTGAGGAACGTCGTAAAATTGATCACCGCCGCCTTCGCTGCCCCGTATGCAAAACCGCTGAAAGGCCCGGGCGTTACGCCTGCCAGCGACGATACATTGATAATGGTGCCGCGCTTCGCCTCCAGCATTGTGGGTACAACGGCCTGCGTGCAGTAAATCGTGCCAATCAGGTTGGAATCAATGACACTGCGTATCTCCTCCGGCGTTGTGGTCAACAGCCGTCGGTGATAGGAACTGTGCCCTGCATTGTTCACCAAAACATCAATCCGACCAAACGCGCCCAGAACATCCTGAGCCATCTGCATCACGGCGTCGTGGTCAGCCACGTCCAATGCAAAAGCCAATGCGGTGCCACCGTTGGTGATAATCTCATCTTTGGCTGCCTCAACCTTTGACGCCGTCCGGCCCACCAATACTACCTTGGCGCCTTCTTGTGCCATCATCTGACCGGCGCCAAGACCGATGCCACTACCGCCGCCCGTGATTAGACAAACCTGGTCCTGTAAACTCATCTGTCACCTCACAAATGATTGAATACATCTCTGAAAATGCAGCTACAAAAGGGAGCATAGAGAGCATCACGCCCCATTCTGACATCAATTCCTAGACGTGCGCTACTGTGCCGGAGACCGCCGACCGATATGCGGCGCCAAGCATTTCGACCGCTCGCATGGCGGCTTCACCGGGTGCCCAATTCACCTCGGTCTTACCGAGAATCACATCCACAAAGTTGTTCGGCGGACCGCTGCACTCATAGGCACCGGCATCCGGAGCAACATCACTGACGACGTCATCGCCATTGTGCCGACGCAACTCCATTCGAGCGCGTTCGGCGTCCACGAGTAACATGCCCTCTGTCCCAAAGAAGCGGACGTCCACCTGAAATGGCCGGTGCGTTGGCACCGAGCCCGCGCCGCTGACCGTGCCAATCGCGCCGTTGGTGAATCGGACTGTCATTGCGTCGTACAGGTCCACCTGCGCGCCAGGCGCGGTCATCATACTGAAAACCGTCTCCGCCCGTAATCCCGACAGCCAGAACATCAGCCCCGCCGAGTGCGAAATCTGTGCATACCCATAGCCGCCACCCGCCACTTTTGCATCCGCCCAGGTTGTTGCTTCCGGTTGGAATAGCATGCCGCCGGCTTGCCCTCCAACCTCGTCAACGTCCATGCCTTCGCCGCTGAGCAGCCCACGAATCGGTGAGGCCATGTGGCACATGACATGCTCAATCTCTCCGAGAACGCCTGTGTCCATGAGATGCTTGGCGCGATGAATCCACGGATAGTAATGCCAGCCGTACGG
>JAPUIP010000467.1 GCA_027296925.1 Candidatus Poribacteria bacterium
GTGATCGAGCAAGTGATGCTGGAGCCGGCGGCAATCAAGCGGCTCATTACGCCGGAAGAGGTCGCTGCCCTTGTCGTTTATCTGTGTTCAGACGCTGCCGGCGCTGTCACCGGCGCCGATTGGGCAATCGATCTGGGCTGGACAGCACGGTAGTACACGTCGGCGGAATTCTTGAACAGATTGGAGGAGTCGAATCCCCCTCGAAGACTCGGGACTTCGCCCCTCGGGGACTCGGGATTTCACTTTCAACGACTGGTTGCTTCGCAGCCACCCCCTCTAACTCTCCTCCGTGCTCGTCCCCGATAAATCGGGACAGGCCGATCTATCGGACTGCGCGAGAGTCTAAAGACCTTGGTAAGGGGGAGAACCTTTCGCGGAAGGGATTCCGCTCCTACAGCGGAACACAAATTTATGTCATTGTGTCCTAGAGAGCAACAAGGCGTGTCCAAGCAAAATACAGCAGAAAAGAGGATCATGTGATGAGGCTAAAACACGATGAAGGGTGGAATATACCCGCGGTTCATCCCTTTTATCCACCGCTACCGGCGGTCTATCGCAACGTCAAGTTTCAGTTTGTTTTCTTCTACGCCAGTCCCGCCGCCGTTCAGGAATTTCTCCCGGAGCCATTGGAAGCGACGGAAGACGGGCTTTGTGTCGCCTCAGGCCTGGATGTCCCCTTTTGCACCAACTACGGTGCCTTTCAGGAGTCCTTCATCGTGATGCGGTGCCGTTTTAGAAATCAGACAGGGTTCTACTGTTCCCATGTGTTTCATAACGGGCCCGCCGGCATTGCCGCAGGACGGGAGATTTATGGTACACCGAAAATTTACGCCCAGTTGAAGGTGCGTCAAATGGAACGGTGCATGTTGACCGAAACTTACCTGAGCGGCGTTCCGGTACTGAACATCAGTTCCAGTATGGAGGAAGTTGTTGCTTCTGATGCGATGCCCGCTTTAACCCCGGCGTGGCGACTGAAAGTTATTCCCAGAGCGGACGGTCCAGGACCGGCCCTCAAGCAACTTATTGATTGCACTCAAACCACCCAGGATTCGGAAGTGCATTTCATGGCGAAAGGGCAGGGCAAGATTGTCCTTGGGGCATCGCCGCTGTGCGACCTTACCCCGCTGGCGCCGCTGAGATATGGAGATGCTTTCTATATGGAGAGTAGCTATTCGGAGGGATACGCGGAGATTGTCTACGACTATTTAACGAAGGAAACGTCCTAAATGGGCAACCGCTTGCTACAAAGCGATTTGCTCATCCAAGTCCTGAAGACTCGTTAGGAATTCTGATGTGAAAGAACGATATACACTGGGGTATTCCTCGGAATGGACGCGACAGCTTCAGAAACGCACGGCAGCGAAGGAAGCTGGTTTCTTCCTGCCTTATCTACGGTCTGGAATGCGCCTACTGGATTGCGGTTGCGGCCCTGGAAGCATTACGGTCGGGTTGGCGGAGACTGTCGCACCTGGACAGGTTGTGGGGGTTGATATCGAACCGAGCCAGACCAAGCTCGCGCAGTCGCATGCGGCTGAACGCCGTGTTGACAATGCCCGTTTTGTAGTCGGCAATGCCTACCGGCTTCCCTTCGCCGAGGGCTCGTTCGACGCGATTTTTTCGCACAATGTCTTGAGCCATCTGCGAAATCCGCTTGAGGTTCTCCGCGTCATGCACCGGATGTTGAAGTCAGGCGGCGTCATTGGAATCAGCCATCCCGACTTTAGCGGCCAGCTCATAAGCCCATCAGATCCGTTACTCGATCGAAGTCGCAAACTCTACTGGAGATTGGTTGAGCACAACGGCGGAAATCCCGCCATCGGCAAGCATCAACGCGCTTTACTGCATGAGGCCGGCTTCGTTCGCATTGAAGCGACCGCGAAGTATTCGACCGTCGGCACCCAAGAGGCGGTTCGCATGCAAGCTGAGACTCGGAGCAGCAGTTTTGCGGCATCAAATGTCGCGGAGCAAATGATCGCGCTCGGTTGGACAGATGGCGCTGAACTGAACCAGATAAGCGCGGCGTGGGAGGCGTGGGGCGAGCAGCCCGGCGCGTTTATAGCAAACGCCACCGTTACCGCGGTCGGCTGGAAGGCGTAGCACCTTAAGATGGTGATAGGACCGTCCGGGTTGTGAATGAAAAAGTTTCATTCCAGTCGCACTCGCATAGGCATGTCGTGGTACGCAATCTTTGATGCTCAAACATCGGGGTGCATTTGGTGCCACTCGGTTGCCCCTTCGTAGGCGTGACCGACCTGACACAATAGGGGTTCTGACAAGTGCTTGCCAACGAACTGAAGGCTTAAAGGTAGCCCTTCGCTGTTGATTCCACACGGTACAGATAGCGTTGGCGCGCCGTTGTAGTCGAACGGCACCGTGAACCGTTGGAACTTCGGGGCGCGGCTTTCTGGCATCGGACCATAGAGTTCCGCCGGCGTCACCGGATGTGGTGGACCGGACATCGACGGACAGGCGAGTACATCGATTCTCTCAAACGCTCTGCGGAGATGTCCAACGCAGGCAGCTCGCAAGTTATTGGCTTTGGCATACGCCGCCCCGGTAACCTCTGCACCCCTATCGAGCCAGCCTTGAAACCAGGGACCATAGTCGTCTCGCTGGGATGGGTAGGTTTCTTCGTGAGCAGCCACTGCCTCCGCTGAACACAAAGTCGGCCACGCGGTCACATACTCATCCATATTGGGCAGTTGTACCGTGACGATTTCAGCGCCGAGTTCTTCCAGAACTTTTACGCCGGCCAATACGGCCTGGGCGAGCTCCGTGTCAATGTCCTTGGTGGCGTACCCCTCATCGAATCCGATACGAACCCCCTTTACGCCCGTGTTTACCCCTTCCAGCATATTTGGCACTGGAGCGGGCAGGGAAGTGGGGTCATTGGGGTCGAGACCTGAAATTGCCTCAAGCATGATGCCGGCGTCGGCGACCCCGCGTGTCAGCGGGCCCACATGGTCCAGCGATTCAGCAAGGGCCAACACACCGTAGCGGCTAACTCGACCCCATGTGGGTTTGAGACCCACCGTGCCGCAGGCGGCGGCGGGGAGGCGAATCGAACCGCCGGTATCGCTGCCGAGCGAGCCGAAGCACAGTCCCGCTGCGGTTGCGACACCGGAGCCGCTGGACGAAGCGCCCGCCCATCGTTCGGCGTTCCACGGGTTGATGGGAATCTCGAATTTGGGATTGTAGCCGCCCATCGCGCCTTCCGTCAGGTTGAGCTTGCCCAGCAGCACGGCTCCGGCGGATTCCAACTTTGCGATGACCGTGGCATCGAAGTGAGGAACGTGCTCGGCGAGTGCTTTCGTACCTCCCATCGTGCGGACGCCCCGGGTGAAGCACAGATCTTTAACGGCGACGGGAATGCCATGAAGCGGTCCGCGATACGCGCCAGATGTGATTTCGGCTTCCGCGTTTTGGGCGGCCGTCAGCGCGTGGTCTGCCATGACGGTGGCGTAGCTTTTGAAGCGGCGATCCAACTGGTCGATGCGCTCCAATATTTTTGTGGTGACCTCCACAGGCGATAACTGTTTCGACTTGATGAGTTCGGCGACTTCAGTGATTGTTTTGAAGTGCAGTAGCGTTTCGTGCATTCGCTTGCTCCTGTTTTCTGACAAAGGAATTGAAGATTGAAAATTGAAGAGTGAAGATTGAAGATTCATTCAAGCTGCTTAATCGTCGATAGAAAATATTCAATTCCCCGTGACATACCGTTGGCGTTGAGAAATTTCCCCTTTGACGGATTTGGTGCGATTCCGGTTGAATCTTGCGTGATGATGCCGGAGGAAACGGAGATCAGAAGCTGCTGGATGACCTGTAGCGATTGAAAGCGTTAAGACATAAGGAGTCTAAAATGAGCTATGAACACCCTTCAGGGGTATTGCCAATTCGCATCGGCGTCGTTGGGGCCGGGCGTGGGCAATCCTACATGCGAGTCGCCCCGGCGACCGGATTGGAGTTGGTTGCCATCTGCGATACGTGGGAAGAGAAGCTGCTGCGAGTCGGGGAGCAACTCGGTGTGACCACCTATACAGATTATGACGCGTTTCTTGCGCATGACATGGATGCCGTGGTGCTTTGCAACTATTTTCATGAACACGCGCCCTTCGCCATCAAAGCCTTCGAAGCAGACAAACATGTGATGAGTGAATGTGCGGCGTGCCACACGTTAGCCGAAGGTGTGGCACTAGCGCGAGCATTCGAGAAGCGTGGCAAGGTTTACATGTTCGCCGAGAACTATCCCTATATGGTCTATAACCAGGAGATGCGCCGGCTGTATCAAGATGGGCGAATCGGGGAATTCAAGTACGGCGAAGGGGAGTACGTCCATCCAGACCCCGCCGAAGTCAAACTGGCGCGCAGTTGCGGCATGAACCACTGGCGCAATTGGATTCCATCCACCTACTACTGCACCCACTCGATTGCGCCGGTGATGTTTATCACGGACACCCGGCCGCTGAAGGTCAACGGCTTTGTCGTGCCCTATGACTTCGGCGACCCAACCCAGACGATGCACGTCAAACGTAGCGATACCTGCGCCGTTATCATCTGCCGGATGGACAACGGTGCCGTGATGAAGTCGCTGCATGGCGGGCTTCGAGGTCATGGGAATTACGTGCGGATTCACGGAAACCAAGGGCTGATGGAAAACTGCCGGCATGGCGACAAGAGCTACCTGCGCATCTGGCGCGAGCCGTGGGAGAAGCACGAAAACGAACCCACTGAAACGGTCTACAAACCGGATTTTCCGGTTCACCGTCATCTCACCACCGCGGCAGGACACGGCGGCGGTGATTTTTTTACCAGTTATCATTTTGCCGAGGCGATCCGGACGGGAACGCAACCGTATCTGGATGTCTACCGTGGAATTGACATGAGCATTGTTGGGATTTTGGCATGGCGTTCGGCCCTCAACGATTCGGCGCCGGTCGAGGTTCCCGATTTCCGGATCGAGTCGGTTCGGGAACGGTACGAGACCGACGACGCTTCACCCGACCCCACGCGCCAAAAAGAAGGTCAACCGCCAAGCAGTATCTTGGGTGATATGGAACCGTCGGCAGAAGCCAAAGCGCTCGCCAAACAGGTTTGGGCGAAACAGGGATATGTCGATGAATAATCTGCTGAATCTCAAACTCAACTGCCGCGGAGGGGAATGAGAAGTGCAGATGGATCCAAATCAACCCGAAATCCCAACACCCCAATCTGCGAGCCGAACGGGATGGCGCGCCATCATCATTGGAGCGCTGCTTCTCCCTGCCAACGCTTATTGGATCGCTTCGGGAGAAGCGACCTCGACGACGGTATCGCTATTTTTCAACGTCATCTTTATCCTATTTGTGCTGCTTTTACTGAATCGAGTAATCAAGCAGATCTTGCCCCGCGCTGCACTCAATCAAGGGGAATTGCTGATTATCTACGTGATGCTGTCGATCTCCTCTGGAATTGCAGGACTCGACATGATGCGGGTGTTGATGGCGGTCCTGGTTGGCCCCTTCTGGTATGCGCGTCCGGAGAACGAATGGGCTGAACTCTTCTGGCGATTTATTCCGTCCTGGCTTGCCGTCGAGGATCGAAATATCCTGAAAGGCTTTGCTGAGGGAGAATCCAGCTTCTACGTGAATCGGGTCATGAAAGCGTGGGTCACCCCGATGCTCATCTGGTCCGCGTTTATTTTTCTGTTGGTTTTTGGGATGCTCTGTATCAACGTGTTGGTGCGCAGACAGTGGACAGAAGCGGAAAAACTGAGTTATCCGATTATTCAACTGCCGCTGCAGATCACGGATGGGCGGTCTTCACTCCTCAACCATCGAATGATGTGGATTGGGTTTGCTTTGGGCGCCGGGCTCGATATTCTCAACGGGCTTCACTTTCTGTTTCCACTCGTTCCGGGTATTGGCGGACGGCTATATGATTTGCGCCCTTTTTTCACGACCAAGCCATGGAATGCGATTGGGTGGACGCCGATTGCCGTTTTTCCCTACGCGGTTGGACTTGGCTTTTTTATTCCGCTAGATCTGTCGTTTTCCTGCTGGTTTTTCTATCTGTTTTGGAAAACTGAGCGAATTCTCACAAGCGCACTCGGCTGGCATACCATCCCGGAATTCCCGTATATCGAGCAGCAAACAACCGGGGCGTATCTCGGACTATTCCTGATCGCGCTATGGATTACACGACGTCATCTGAGCCGCATCCTTACCGCTACGATCAAAGGAAAGCGGCAGGAGGCGGCGGACGAACCGATGAGCTATCGCACCGCGTTAATTGGGCTCATTCTCTCTTTCGGGTTGATTCTCTTTTTCTGCCATCGGGCGGGAATGGCGATGTGGAGCAGTATCCTGTTTTTCCTCATCTACTACGCAATCTCGACAGCAGTGACGCGGATGCGAGCGGAGTTGGGCTCGCCGGTCCACGACCTGCATTTCTCGGGCCCAGATACGACACTGGTCAAAGTCCTCGGCACCCGTGCCCTCAACCCGCATGAGCTCACGATGTACGGCTTGTTCCACTTTTTTAATCGTGCCTATCGAGGGCATGTGATGCCGCATCAGCTCGAAGGGTTCAAACTGATGGAGCGAGCGCGGGCGAGTCACCGCCGTCTGCTGTGGGGGATGATTGTGGCAATTGCGATGACAGGCCCCGTCGCGTTTTGGGCATACCTGAGCGATGGCTACAGATACGCCGGCGCGATTGGTTACGCATGGCGGCCGTTCAATCTACTCCAATCGTGGCTGTACTATCCGTCATCACCGGACTACGGCGCGATTGGGGGTCTGATTTTCGGCGCGATTGCCACGCTATTCTTGATGATGATGCGTATGCATTTCATCTGGTGGGCGTTTCATCCGGCGGGATTCGCGGTCTCCAGCAGTTGGTCGATGAACGTGTTCTGGGCCTCGATTTTTGTGAGTTGGGTGTTAAAGCTGATTATTCTCAAGGTGGGAGGCGTCAAAGCGCATCATCAGGCGATTCCACTATTCCTGGGGATGATTTTGGGCGAATTTGTCATCGGTGGGTTCTGGTCGTTGCGTGGGGCGATCTGGAATGTTCCAACATACCGGTTTCTGTTCTAATATGTGCTTGGACAAAAATTCCTGCACA
>JAPUIP010000468.1 GCA_027296925.1 Candidatus Poribacteria bacterium
AATCGGTACCGGTTATGCCGGTTCATGATGATTGTCGCGTCCAGCCACCATCGATCACAGTGCAGTAGGGCAGGGAGAAACAGCGCCATCTGAATCCCGTACTTCTGCGATAGCCGGAACATCGACGCGGGGCCGTCCAGAACGATTTTATACCCATCTGCGTTGTTCCCCGAAATCGTGTGCATCAGCTTGAAAAACTTGATGAACTTGAATACGATCTTGTATTTGGTTGGGATATTGCGATAGATGCGGATGGTCATTTCGCTGGCGCGGTAGAGCATTGCTTGGGCAAGCGCAACGTTGTACCGATCCAGTAACCATTGGGGCGTTGGCGGCTCGAATTCAGTCAGAATACGGTTATCCTCCAGATCTGCATACATCCCGTGAATCACGTCATCTGTTGAAATCTCAAGTTCAGTCGCAATCTCAGCGAGTACGGCTGGGCGCGCGTGTTGGTGTAGCAAGTCGATTTGCGTAACAATCGGGTAATGTCCGGCCGAGTAAGCAAAGATCTTTTCACGCAGAACCTCCGGCTCGATTGCGGACTGAATTGTGAACTCGGAGAGATCTTCGAGCAATTTGGCGAGTCCGCGTGTGACATGGTAATTTGTATCCGCCGCTTCGTAGTCTGCCAATACAACTGCGAGTTCGCCCTTAGGCTTACCGAGATGCGCGGTGTAGATTTCGATCAGGTCGATTGCGATTGCAAGATACTTGTCGCTCTCTGGATTGACATAAACAACACGGATATCATCGCCATGAATTTGATAACGGAGCAGGTCGAGTGGGAGCATTGTACGGTCCGGAAAACCCCTGTTGCCAACAGTTCAAGCACAAATCCCATGCATTCCTGTTAATTCACATTTCACGTTTGATGATAAGTGTATCAAAATTGAGATTTTTTCTCAACACATTTTTTCGGCGGGCTCGGTCCACTGCCTCAACATTAGGGCTGTTTAATTATTCGTAAAATCGATGAAATTCAGGATTGGAGATCTTTCGCTCCACATCAAGATGACAGGATCTGTCATTCTGAACCCTTCGACTACGCCCCACGGGACTTCCTTCGGTCGCTCAGGACAGGCTCCGTGAAGAATCTCGATAATTAAATGTCCCTACTCAACATAGAATTGACTTGATCCTTACATGAATCTTTGGTACACTGAACGAGGACTCACCGATACAAGGGGACAGCGGAGCGTACAACGTGAGGCATCTCGTATCGATTCGGGAAAGGGAATGCTTATGGATGAAACTCGCCTGAAAACGATTTTGGAAGGATTTCGGGAGCGGAGGATTCTGGTTGTTGGCGACTTTTACCTCGACGCATACTGGCTGATCGACAAAACGAAATCGACCCTGTCACTAGAGACTCCGTGGCATACGAATCCAGTCGTGGGGCAACGCTACAGCCCCGGTGCGGCGGGGACGGTAACAAATAACCTCCGGGCGTTAGAGGTCGGGGAAGTTTACACCTTAGGAGTTATCGGTGAAGACGGGTTTGGCCGAAGCTTGCTTGACTGTCTACAAGCAAATGGTTGCATCACCGATTTCATGATCGCCGCGCCGGATCGCGTTACGCCGACGTATCTCAAACCCATCCATCGTGGCTATGAAGGGATTGAAACCGAGGGGCCTCGATTTGATATTGAAAACCACGCTGAAATGGGCGCCGAGGTGGAGGAGGCGGTCATCCGAGCCTTGCATCAAGGTGTGCCGATGGTGGAAGGGGTGATTATTGGCGATCAGATGCCACACGACAATTGGGGCGTTATCACGGATCGGGTACGTGGGGAAATCTGCCGGCTCGCTGTGGACTATCCCGACAAGGTTTTTTACGCCGATTCTCGCACACGGATAGGCAAGTACCGTCACGTCATTATCAAGCCAAATCGATTCGAAGCAAAGCGCGCTGTGGATGCTAATTGGACAGGAGTTGAGGTGGATGTTGAAGAGGCCAAGCGATGTGGCCGGATCTTGACCGAACGTACAGGCAAGCCGGTTTACCTGACTGTCGGTGAGCGCGGTATCCTCATTTTCCACGATGGTCGAGTGGAGCATGTGCCGGGCGTCCCCCTCGATCAGGAGTTAGACCCCGTTGGAGCGGGAGACAGCGTTTCCGCTGGCATTGTTCCGACGCTCTGTGGTTCTTCTCGTCGAGAGGGGAACATCTACGTTGAGGCGGCGCAGGTTGGAAACCTCGTGGCGTCAATCACAGTGACGAAGCTTGGGACGACAGGCACCGCCTCGCATGCAGAGCTCATTGAGAGATTTCGCGCAATGGCATAAACCGGGTTTGACAGGTTTGCAACGGGTATGTTAAAATGCTGCGAATTTCAAGTAGAAATGGAGTGAAATGTGATGAATAGCTGTACAAGCAACCAAGCAAATGAACGGGTTGTACCCAAAGATTTTCGCGAATTTGCTCAACTGATACAGACGCCTGCCAATTGAGACGACATGCCTCAATGAAACGATCTCTTTGTAAATTTCTACCGTAAGATCTTTTCGGTTGACATTTCGGGCACTTTTGATTAAGATAAAGCATGTGACAAATACTTACCAAGTTTTTGGAAGCGCCCATTTGCGGGCGTGAGGCTTGGCGAGTGAACCATCATCTTAAAAGGAGATTGATGCCTTGCGAGCTTTTGAATATATTCCCGCAAAAACTGTAGATGAAGCGGTGGCGTTGCTCGCCGAAAAAGGTGATCAAGCACGGCCCTTGAGCGGCGGAACGGATCTCATCGTTGTGGTTCGGGAAAACCGCCGGCAGTTGGAACGGATGGTAGACATCAAAGACCTCCCCGAAACCAACGCGCTTTCCTATACCCCGGAGGCCGGTCTGACCCTCGGTGCGGCGGTTCCCTGC
>JAPUIP010000469.1 GCA_027296925.1 Candidatus Poribacteria bacterium
CGGCGAGGCGGTCGATCTCCTCGTTAATGCACAATACCAACTCGGAATCGCCTACGAATCGCTTGGGGAATTGGAATTCGCACAGCAGGCTCACACTGAGGCGCTGCAACTCCGCCCCGACTTTGCGCAAGGTTACCACGCGTTAGCAAACGTCCAGCGGGATTTAGGGAAAACCGGCCCGGCAATTCGCTCATATTCGAAAGCAATTGCACTTGATGAAGACTTCCCTCAAGCCTATCACGCGCTCGCTGCCCTCTACGCGAAGATGGGCGAGTCGGTGCAGGCCATCCGGAACTATGAGCAGGCGGGGAAGTCCTACCTTCACCAGGCAACCGAAGCAGCGCCGGCGCAGATTGCAGCGGACGCAGAGATATTGGAAAACGCACTTTCGGTCTATCAGCAAGCGGCTCAGCTTTGCGAACAGCTATTGGCAACCCAAAAGGTTGATGCAAGCACTGCGGCGCTGTCACAAACGTTGGCTCGCTTCCGCCACCAGATTGGACGCATCTATCAGCGGCAGCAGCAACATGAGCGGGCGATCGAGCAGTTTCGCATCGCACAGAATATCCCCGTGCCTGCTTCCGTGTCCCCCCTTTCCGAGCTTGAACTGACGCAGCTTCATCACGCCACTGGCCTTTCGTATATCGTGCTGGGGAAACCCGAGCACGCCATTGAAGCGTTTCATCAGGTCATCGAGATTAACCGTTTTGCGGCGCTGAAACCCGATGATCGGCTGCTTGCACAAACCTATCATAAGCTCGGTCAAGTGTACGCAAGCCAGAACCGCTTTGATGCAGCCATCGAAATGTATCAAAAAGCGCTGATCTTCAAGCCGAGCGACACCGTGACGAGCTACCATCTCGGCAGGGCTTATGAAGCCCTTAGGGCGTTTGATGAAGCCATTGAAACCTACGAATCTATCCGCCCCGGAGTTGATACTATCGATAACATTACGGAAGCCCAGTACCGACTGGGAGAAACTTATGCGGCTTATAGCTTGCTTGACAGGGACCGGGAGAAGGCGTTGTTGGAAAATGCGCTACAGAACTACAACAGCGCCGGAGCGGCTTACGCTTCACAAAATCGCTTACCTCAAGCGCTTCAATCCTACCAGGCCGTGGCACAGGTCTACAAACGTCTGCAAGCGATTGAGTCGGAATCATTCCGTACCCCCGCGGAAACAACGTTAGAGAATTTACCGCAACGCATCGTTGTTGAAGCATATCTTCGGTCCGGTGATATCTATGTGGGACAAGGGGCGCAAGCGCTCGCGCTGGAAAGTTATCAAGCGGCTTTAGCGCTGGAACCGCAACGGATTCAAACTCTCGCGAAAGTTGGTGAGCTCTATGCAGCGCAAGGGCAGTGGGCTCTGGTGGATAGCCAGTACCAGCAGGCGCTGGTCATTGCGGGCCAACAGTTGGCAACGCGCTATTATCGTCAAGGTTTGAGCTACCAGGCCAAGCAGAAGTATCAAGAAGCGATTCACGCATACCACGAAGCTCTAAAGCTGCGGGAGCTGCCGACAGTCCACTATCAGTTAGGTCGTATCTATGACAGGCAGGACCAGCCCAATCTCGCCCTCAAGCACTACGAAGCCGCCCTCGACTTGATGAATGTTGAAGGGATTTTTGAAGATGAGATTGAGAAACGTACCCTGTATGGTGATTTATATTTCTATAAGGGCATTGTGAACGAAACGCTGAAATTTTTCAATCGCGCGATTTACGATTTTGTTGCAAGTGGTGAGCAGTATTTTGAAGGGGCGAAAGCAATCAAAGAACGGAGTGGCGTTTCCATTGACTTCGAACAGATGAATCAAAGGTTAGCGGCGGCAACGGAGGCGTACAAGAAGGTGAGGCTGATTCGTCAAAGCCGAATCGAGATGAGCGGGTTAGAATCGAATCAACGTCTGGCTGAAGTCAATTATCTCATTGCTCGCGTTCACGCGCTTTCAAGTGTGGCGTATCAGCTTCAGCATAAATCGACCGAAGCGCAAAATGCGTATGACACAGCAGTTGCCGCATTTCAAGCGGCGTTGACCTTCATTTCTTATCCAGCGGACGCGCCGGAGAGTCACCCGACTTTAGTTGGGGATGCCTATCTCGAGCTTGCGGATTTGTACGCAACTCGCGAGGATCAATTGAATTTTGCGATCAAGGCATATCAGGATGCGGGAATTTCCTACGAAGATCAGCGGCATTTTACGAAGGCGATTGGCGCCTACCAGAGAATTTTAGAGATTAATCCGAATCGCGCCCAGACACATTTCCACTTAGGCAGAGCTTACGAGCGCCAAGGAGTCGCCCATACCGGCACGTCTGATGAAGCCTTTCGCACAGCCGTCGAGTACTACACGCAGGTTCTGGAACAGGGAGGCGACCTCCCGGATTCAAGGTCACTGATCCAACAGGCGAAATATGGGCTCGCCCGCTGCTACGATTATCAGGGGAATTACCGGAAATCCGTTACGGCGTTCACAGGAATTCTCGACATGCTGTGGAAGCGGCAGGCAAGCGGATTAGATATTAACAACACGCTGCTTGAAACCGCTTATCGCCGTATATCGGAACTTGGGTTAGAGGCGGTTCAACAAAGAAACCCGGCGGGCGGTGGCTTACTTTCAGACGCTGAGATTTACTACTATATGGGGCTTGCAGCGGCATATTCGGAGAACTATGTTGCGGCAGTAGACCGGTATAACCGAGCCATTGCGCTTGAGGACAACCACCGCGCGGAGGATTCATCTTTAACCGCAGATGCATTGCGAGAACGCGGGGAAGCGTTTACTGCCTTAGGGGATTTCGACAACGCCTATCAATCCTACAATCAGGCCGCACAGGAATATCAAAGACTAAAGTGGTATTGGGAACAACAGGCTTATGACTATCAAGCAACACCTATTTTTGACCGCGACACAAAAACGCTTCAAAGCCTAATGCAGCAGGCAGAAGACGCCTATCAGCAGGCAGAGACGGCTTATCAACGGGCAGTTGGGCTTCGTCCAGATGATGCGGGGCTCAGTTTTCCGGTGGGTCTTCTCTACGAATCTCGCAAGAAATTTCAAGAGGCAATCGCAGCATATCGAGACGCGCTTGAAAAATCTCCCGAATATGCTGAAGCCTTGTATCGGCTCGGCTTGATTTACGCAGCGCAGGAGAGGTATCCCCTCGCGAAAATGCAATTTCAGTCGATTGTGAATGCCTCTCTTGAAAATTCGGTTCACACGGAGATTCCGCCCATCCTGATTGCTCAGTCCCACGCCCAACTTGGCTTAATCGCTGACTCCGAAGGCGCGTTATCGATCGCGTTGGCGGAATATCAGCTTGCCGCGCGTGCACTCCCAGAGAGCGGCACTGTCGCCCCTCCGGACGCAATTGGATCCGATTCGGCGGGGTCGGTTGATGTTGCTGTCTATCACCACTATTATGAAGGACTCTCTCACGAAACGCAGAGCAGGTTAGGCAAGGCTGAGTTTGAAACCGCAGTGAACGCCTATCGCAAAGCCCTCGACGCATACCCGGCTTTTGGCGGCGTGTATTACCGACTTGGGCGAGTCTACTACGAAATCGAAAATTACGAGCTTGCCAAACGGCAATTTGCATCGGCAATCCAGTTGTATCAGCAGTCAAGAAATAACGATCCAGACCTTGCGAACGCCTACTACGGACTCGGCTATACCTATTACCAAACGGAGGACTACGAAAGTGCATGGAAGCAGTTGCATCTTGCCAAAGCCAACGGAAAGCAGGAGGTGAGTGAGCGCAGTGGGCAGTCAAGGTTGGCCTTGGAGAACATGCTTCGGGTGGTATCGATTGAACCGTCTCAAGCAGCCCGGTAAATATCCGAAGCATGTGGCAAACATTGCGATGCTCCTTTCTGAAACGTTTCCCTTCTGACAAACGTATATTCTGCTTGTGGATTTACAATCACATTGCAAATCAGTGGTTGACCGAAACGGCTTGACAATACACTCGCAATCGACAAGGAGGGAATCGTGTCGGAGCCACAAGCAATTCTGTCTTACTTCAGTGCAATCAACCCTTTAGCGGGGCTTTCCTCAACTGCCCTTCGTTTGTACAGTGCATTAGAGGTGTTTAGAACTGAATACCGGTCCCCCAACGAGCGGGAATGGTTTCGCGCCCCCCAGTTAGATTTAGAGCTTCTAAAGATCGGCTTTTCCAAGAGCGAAATTGAGAAAGGCATCACGGCGCTCGTGGATGCCGACTTATTACAAGTCCGGAACGCACAAAACATCAGGTGGTATCGGCTCAAGTGAAATTGACGCCCGTACTGTTACTGTTCAATGCTTGAGACTGCCCTATTGCGCCAAGATTTCCCCAATATCATTCTTGCATCCAAGTCGCTACGACGCGCAGCGCTCCTGCGGCAAATTGGGCTTGAATTTGAGGTGCGGCCCAGTGAGGTGGATGAACCCGACATCCCACACACATCTCCAGCACTCGCCGTACAGGAGCTCGCACGGACAAAGGCGAAGGCTGTCGCTGCGCCTCTCAACACAGGGCTCGTCATCGGGGCGGATACCGTTGTCTTCATCGATCGGCAAGCGATTGGCAAGCCGGAGAATGATGCACATGCCATTGAGATTTTGACACGACTCAGCGGAAATCGTCACGAAGTCATTACCGGCGTCGCGTTGGTCGATCTCGATCGAGGACGTGAAGTGATGTGGTCAGAACATACGGCGGTCTATTTCCGACGATTGCGCCAATCGGAGATCCTGGAGTATGTCCGAAGTGGAGAAGCATTAGATAAAGCAGGGGCTTACGGCATCCAGGACCGAGCGGGGGCTTTTGTCGAACGGATCGAGGGCTGCTACTTCAACGTCGTCGGACTTCCGCTCGCGAGTTTGGTCGAGCGACTCTGGGGATTACTTGAGTAGAGGAATACGATAACGGGAGCTATCCGCTGTGGAGGCAGCCATGTGTCCGCCTAACTCGTTGGGCGAACACATCGGTTCGTCGCTACGGATTAAACCTGCCTCTGCAATCAGTCTATGAAAATTCTTGGTGTTGATACATCGACTCCCATCGGCAGCGTCGGCTTAATCGATGGGGAACATTTCATTGCTGAACACACGCTGAATATCGTCAAAGCGCACTCGTCGCGGTTGATGCCTGCGATTGACCAGATCTTAACGTGGGCAGGGCTCACCGTCCATGATCTTGACGCATGCGCGGTCGGGGTCGGTCCCGGTTCATTCACGGGTGTGCGGATTGGCGTCGGGACGATCAAGCCCCTCTGCTACGCTATCAAAAAACCGATACTCGGCGTCTCGACGCTAGAGGCGATTGCCTACAACCTCCGCTACACGGACGGATTGATTTGCCCGATTCTCGATGCGCGGAAGAACGAAGTGTACGGGGCAATCTTTCGCGGCGGGAAGGATTTCGCGCGGGAATCTGCGGACCTGTGCGTCCCAATTGAATCACTTTTGGATCGGATCGCGGCAACAGCAATCTTTGTCGGGGATGGCTTGCAGCGATACGCTCCCGCCGTTCGAGAGCGATTTGGTGAAGATGTGACGTTTGCCGATGCAACCTTCAATGTACCACGCGGCACAAGTATCGCTCGGCTCGGATACGCGCGGCTGCTGACGGGACAGTCCGACGATTATTTCTCGTTAACACCCAACTATGTCCGGCGTGGCGTTACTTAGATTGCATTCGTCCTTGATTGATGTTCGAGAGCTACACCAGTTAGGAGATAAAAAACGATGAAGAAGACGGCTGTCATTTCTGGCGTGGGCGCCGGATTGGGTGCGTCACTGGCGCATAAATTTGCACGTGAAGGGTGTCAGGTGGCTCTGCTAGCACGCTCAGCAGACTATCTCGAAAACCTCGCCGGTGAAATACTTAAAGCCGGCGGTACGGCCAAAGGGTTTCCGACAGACATTACTGACTCGGAAAAGGTCGCCCATAGTTTCGCACAAATACGAGAGCAGTTCGGAAAAGTTGACATCTTGGTCAACCATGCGGGAAATGCCGCGTGGGGTGATTTTTCTGAGTTGACCCCCGACGAATTTGAACGCTCATGGCGAATCTGTGCCTTAGGTTCATTTCTTTGCTCCCAGCAAGCCGTGCCCGACATGGTTTCTGCGGGTAGCGGTACAATACTCTTCACCGGGGCAACATCGGGCATTCGAGGAAGAGCGGGCGCAATTGCGTTTTCAAGTGCCAAGTTTGCTGTGCGCGGTCTCGCTTGGTCACTCGCCCGTGAAGTCGGTCCAAAGGGAATTCATGTTGCCCACATCATTATCGATGGTATACTCGACACCCCTGCCATCCGCTCGGATACGTTGCCTGATGTGGAAGAACCGCTGCTGAACACGGATGCCGTAGCAGATGTCTACTGGAGTTTGGTTGAGCAGGACAAAAGCACATGGACTTTTGAACTCGATTTGCGACCTCATAACGAGGATTTCTTCGGTTAACCTGAGGCAAGACAAGAGCATCAAAAAAGTCTGCAAGCGTCAGAACCTGAATCGTAATAGGAGAAAAATATGCGTTCCCACCGTTTATGTTTTTTTTCCGTATTCTTTTTTCTCGGCATAACCGCCTTTTCATGGGCGCTGGAAGTTGGGGAGGTTGCACCCGAATTTGTCGTGACCGGCGCCACTGATGGGGAGCAGATTAAGCTTGCCGATTTTCATGGAAAATCCAATGTAATCTTGACAACCTTTTTACAAACACAACAGATCGACACAACATTCATTTCACAGTTGCAGGGCAAAACCGAGGCGTTCAAAACGAAGTACGATGCTGTCTTTGTCGTCGTCGTACCGGCGTCCGTAAATGTTGCCGAAAAGCAGTTCAACTCAGGTATTGAACTTTACAGCGATCCGGACTCGTCTGTTGCTGCTGCCTACGGCGGGTCGAAGGAAATGCATCAGGCAGCAACATTCATTATCGATAAATCCGGACATATCCGTGGAAAATTCTATAGCGAGACCGCCACGGCTCCTCCGACGATGGCGCAATTGGAATCGGAGTTGGTAAAGCTCAAGCGCGACACCCCTCTGCCGACGGGCTCGCCTGCCCCGGATTTTAGCCTCACCGAAGCTGACGGAAAGACAACCTTTACGCTCTCCGATTATCAAGGCAAAAAGAATGTGCTGGTGACGCTGCTGCTACAAACCTACTGAATTTTTTGCGCAGGCTTAACATCGCAGTTGGCGATGGACGAAGAATTGTTCGATGAAAAATATGACACGGTTGTAGTCGTTATCAAGCCGGAACCGATACAGACCGTCTCCACCTTCAAAGACCCTGAAACGATGGACATTCCAGTACTTGCAGACCCCGGCTCATCTGTGCATGAAGCCTATGGACTCATCAAGCCCTACCACTTCCACCGTCAGAATATGTATCTTCCTGCAACCATGCTGATCGACAAGGAAGGTACACTGAGATGGCTCCACATCGGCAAGAAGAACTCAGATCGGCCGAATCGAGAATTGATTGTCCAACACCTGGCAGAATTGACCGCTGAATAATCGAGACAACCGGAAGAATGGAAGACCAGATAGACCGACAGATTGTCTCCTTCCATTTCTTCCATTTTTTTGCGTTTCAATCTCCGCGTTCTAGCCTCCGATCGTCCTCCTATGAATCGTGTTTTGGACATCCCCCCGGCACTTTTTATTCCCCATCTGATTGCCCGCGTTCTCAACCTAGGTTTGATAATCCTCCTGATGCCACGCTATTTCAGTGCAGATGAGATGGGAAACTACTTTCTGGCGATATTTATCACCAGCCTCATTGTAAGCATCACTGAGCTGGGCATTCATGCACCTCTCGTCCGCGAGATGAACCTGTACCTCCAGGAAGCGCGGCACTTCATTGGCAATGCACTCATCATCAGAATCTGCTTATCGATCGTCGCTTGTGGATTGATGGCCGGGAGTGCCTATCTGCTCGATTATCCGCCGATTACTCTGCAGATGATCTACCTGCTCGGTTTGGCGGAGGTCATCAATTCAATCGCGCAACTTTTCCGCTGTGTTTTCAGAGCTTTTGAGCAGACAAAGTACGAAACCCTCACTGTGTTGGCAGAAAGAGGTTCCGTCGTTTTTGTCGGCGGGGCGTTAATTGTCCTTGAAATCGATCTGGTGAGTTTCTGCATTATCGTGCTAATTGCCAGCGTGCTCAATCTGATACTCAGTGTTGGCATTGTCGCCGTGCGATTGACACCGCTACGGTTTAAGCTTGATTTGGAAATCTGGCGACTCCTGATGCGCCGTGCCCTCCCTTTTTCACTCGGCACGCTCTTCTACATGATCTATTTTCGGATCGATGCGGTGATGCTATCAAAGCTGAGTCCACACGGCATCGCCGCCACTGGATGGTATGGATTAGCGTATACGATTGCCATCGCCTTACCAATCATGGCGGGCGCACTTATGGGGGCGATGCTCCCTGCGATGTCTCGCGCCTTTGAAAACGAAAAAGCTGATTTTCGACCGATATACACCGGCGCGCTTCGATCGATGTTTCTGTTGGGCATGCCCTTTGCCGTCGGAATGGCAACGTTAGCCGACGAAATATCGATCGCCCTTCTTCCGAACTATGATCAAACAACGATTGCACCCGCGTTACGGCTACTCAGTTGGTCCGGTGGGTTGACCTTTCTGACAACGGTCGTGGTCGCCGTGCTTCGGGCAACGGGTAAACGCCGTCCTTTCGCTCTGCTCATGGGAACGACTGCCCTCCTCCACATCGGATTGAATTTCATGCTTATCCCCGGAATTCAGCTACCCGGGACGGATATTGCGCTAGCGAGCCACGTTGGCGCCGCCACGTCCATGCTCATCAGTGAAGGTTATCTTTGCATTACCGGTTTCATCTACATTTCCCGACGCATCTCTAAACCCATTGAGATTGGATTCGGGCTCAAAGCCATCGCCGTTTCCGCGCTGATGGGTGTGGGGCTAATATACCTTCGGAGCCGCTTTTCGATCCGGCTCTTAATCCCCGCTGCGATTGCCATTTACGTTGCAGCGATGGCGATACTTGGTGAGATTCGGCGGCTGAGGCAGACGTGGTCGTAATAACCTTTACGACTTTTTCACCTACCAGGGCTCAACTTTTCCGTTTGACAAATACGACCGAATCGAGTATAGTGTTGTCAACTCGAATCAAGCCTTTTGCGATGGGCTACCAGAAGGAACTTAGCAGATATGAAGGAGAATTTCTATGGCGCTTAACAATCCGATTCTCGACGCAACACTCAACAGTATCAGTCTTGAAGAGATCAAGAAAGAGATGGGCCCGCCCCCCTGGTCTTACCCGGTTGTCCGAGCGGATCATGTGGCGGGGATAGTCATTTATCAGAATTCAGGGCAAGTGAACGATCGGCACTGTCACGATTACGACGAATGGTGGGTCGTGCTTGAAGGTGAAATCGACTGGGTTATTGAAGGGCGTGAAGATCGACCGGTCGAAGCGAAGGCTGGAGATTTTGTCTACGTGCCGGCACAGACTTTCCATCACATTTTTCCGAAAGGTGGCAAGCCCTCTATACGTTTGGGGATTGCTCTCCCCGGACATGGGCATTTACACGAGAAACCGGCTCGGAAGGTAAAGATCACGACCGAATAACTCATATCATTGCCTTCCATCCGCAAAGTCGGGGCCTAGCGAGCTAAGCCCCGACTCCCGCGAGAAGGAACTCTGCATCTGACAGAGGAACCGGAATGCCGAATCCGCTGACCGCCCAATCGCTTCATTGGCGTAAGTCTCTTCTTAATCGGATTGAACGCCGTTATCCCATAATGGAGCGAACAATCGCGTTGACCTCCAGACAAATCAACATAACCATTGTGGAGGATGCGGACAAGTTGCTTGAGCACCTGAGCACAGAGGATGCCGATGGGACGCTTCATCTACCGTATTGGACATACCTTTGGCCCGCCTCGATTGGTCTGGCGCGCTATCTTGATCAAATGAGCAGACTAACAGGACATCAGATTTTAGAAATCGGCTGCGGTTTTGGGCTCGCTGGGGTGGTGGGGTGTCAGCAAGGCGGGAGGGTGTTTTTCACCGACTATAAAAGCGATGCACTGATGTTTGCTCAATATAACGTACTGCAAAACGGCTGTGCGGACCGGGCGTCGTTTGTGCAGATGGATTGGAACACCCCATGCCTAAAACGCCGATTCTCTCGCGTGCTTGCCTCGGATGTGATTTACGAAGAGAAGAACTGGCAGCCAATTCTCGCGCTAATTGAAAGATACTTGACCGTCGATGGCGAAGCCATATTCTCTGAGCCCAATCGAGCCAATGCGCTTGGCTTCCTTGAACTCATTGGTCGCTACGGTTTCACTTACGAGACGCACACCGATGTGGTCTGCCTGGATGGGGGTTCTGCTACAATTGCCGTTTACTGCGTGAGACGAGCTTCTCGCTGAGTTTTCGCAATCAAGGAACAAAGTGAAAACATGATCAAAGCATGCCATGTTCATCATCGGTGAATCAAGGTATAAAGCGAAAGTCACGATGCCGAAGTGCAAAGATTGAAACCACATTACCGTCTATGCGTTCTTTCTAAGTACATCTTTTTTGGGACAACGGAGCAGAGAGGCATCGGTATATTTAGCACGACGTCAAATTGCGCTTGTCTGTTCGACAAAAGCTCGGTTGCGGACGATGTGAAGTATACACTTGATTCCTTGGCTCTGCCTGACACACTTGGAGGAAACATGATGCATCTGAGATTCCACTCAAGGGGCGGATCGATGCATCCGATATTTCACACAAAAGGGCAAACACCATGACCAAATTGGCACACACAATACTGATTCTATTACATGTCACCTTGCTCAGCATAACCGCATGGTTACCTGGTTGTGGTGGCAGCAGCACGAAGAATCCAGCGCAAGAATCGACAGAAATTGACGAAACCTTGGCAGAGGAAGCTCCTCAGGCACAATCGCTCAACATCAATGTTGAGGTCAGCCAAACCGCCGTTCGACCGGGCGAGACGGTACAAATGACGGCAACGGTTGAACCGATTCGAGGCACCCGCATTCTCTTCAATTGGATCAACGCCACCGGTTATGGCGTGCTGCCGCCTGTAAACCAAAATAGCGTAACCTGGACTGCCCCCACCACCTTAGAGGTGGTCGAGGTCCGGGTGGAGGTCATCCAACTCGTCGTCACAGCAATTAGCCAGGTAGTTTCGGTCAAAGAGTCGGGGGTGGAGACGGATACTGAGATCTTGACAGCAAACAAAACGATACTACTTACCGTGACAAATTGGCCGGAGGGCGATAGATGACGAGGTGTCCGCCGTGTAGAAATCGCGGCACACGATGGCGTTTGGCGCGGCTTGCGGTGTACTTACTCATCTGTATCTGTCTCTTGGCAACGGAGACACCATTGGCCGCAACGCAGCCGTGGGGATTATGGCATCGTGTGCGTCGAGGGGATACGGTGTGGGGAATCGCGAATCAGTATAAAGTCTCGGTACAGTCAATCCTCGGTGCAAACCAGATTCGGTCTGCACGGCGCCTCTCTATTGGAAAAAAACTGTTCATCCCCGGCGTTGTTCCGTCGCAACAGATCGATGGGACTTTGCATCGAATTAAGCGGGGGGATACCCTGTGGGACCTAGCTAGAAAACACCACGTCTCGGTGAATAGCCTGATGCACGTCAATAACTTGGAGTCCGCCACCAAGCTTCAGGTCAACCGAACGATTTTCATCCCCAATTCCGATGCGACAGGTTTCACGGCGCCGCTGCGCATTCCATTGACAGTCACCTCCAGTTACGGCTATCGCTGGCACCCCATTCATAAAAAGAGGAAGTTTCATCACGGCATCGATTTTCGAGTCCGGCCCGGGTTCCGTGTCTATGCGTCGAAGGCCGGAAAGGTTGTTCGTGCCGGGTGGTATGGTGGATATGGAAACGTCGTTGTCATTGAACATGCGGGTGGGTACACAACATGGTATGGACACTTATCTTCGGTGCGCGTTAAAGTCGGTCAAAAAATCAGGCTTGGACGAGTTATCGGTTTGAGTGGAAACAGTGGATCTTCAACAGGGCCCCATCTACATTTTGAAATTCGATGGAAAAGGAAGAGCGTGCATCCCACGCACTATATACGCATACCGTAGCCGTTGGCATCAGATCTGCGTTGTGAGCCTCGCACATCTATTGCTGTGGATGTCGATTGCCTCGGCTTCGTTTCGCCCGGAGATTGGCACAAGAGCCCTCGGCATGAGCGGAGCGTTTATCAGCAACGCCGATGATCCAACCGGCGCACTCTGGAATCCGGCGGGACTTGCGAATCTTCAGCGGGGCGGTTTCGTTTATGACCTTTCTCAAGGCGCATTTTCGCTGGTGTACCCCGTCCATCGAGTCGGAACGCTCGGCTTAAGCGTGTTGGATCTGAATGGTGAGGATCGGTTTTTCGTAGACGATCCGAACAATCCGATCGGCACGTTTGAGAGAGGGCACAATCAGGTGCTCGTTTCCTATGCCCGACGGATTGGTGGAGGGGTGCGGGTTGGTGGGAATATCGGATATAGTCGTGCGCCTTACACCGGCAGTCGGTGGGAACCGGGTTACGATCTGGGCGTCATTGTAGAAACGCCCGTGCGTTTGATCCTGGGGGCAAGGCTGGTGGACATCTCCGGAGTCACCATCCCGGATGGGAACGGTGAAATTCTGAAGGAGTTCCATCCGCAGTTCGCTCTGGGGGCAACGTGGACGCCGGCTGGACCGCTTCAGTTGAATAGCGCCCTGGATACGGCGTTGTGGCGCCTCAAAACAGGGCTTGAGGTCGGGGCGTATGGACTTGCGCTTCGCTTCGGAACCGCAATTGACCTTAGAAATGCGGACGAATCGCCGGACTGGAGTGTCGGGTTTTCTATCAATCGGGGCGGCAAACATATCCACTACGCCTACCTGCATCAGCCGGATTTGGAATACAAGCACCTACTCGCCGTCGGTTTGACATTCGGTTCCTCTTCTCAGACTGACAATCCCCAGGCGCCAAGCCCTCTTGCCGAAGCGCCAATTGGTTCTCCGGATGCCGCGGCTTCCACACTATCCCTCGCCAAGCAGTACGGCATCGAGGTTGAACTCCTCCTCGCCATGGTCAAAACGGAATCGAACTTCAATCCCAACGCAATATCGGGCAGCGGCGCGGTTGGTCTTACGCAATTGATGCCGCCAACCGCGCAAGACCTCGGATTAAAGGTCCCGTCCTATCGGAACCCCCGTAAGCCAACACCCGACTCACACGCCGATGAACGCTTCCATCCACATAAAAACCTGGCAGCAGGTGTCCGGTATTTGAGCCTCATGCTGGCCAAGTACGATGGAAATTACGTTCTCGCGCTCGCGGCCTATAATGCCGGTCCCGGCAACGTGCAGAAAAACGTGCCGCTCATCCGTGAAACCGAACGGCATGTTGGCAAAGTCCTCAACTATTTTTATCAATACAAAGCGGATGCGGCATTGCGCGACGCCGACCTTCACAAGCTTGATGCCCTCCTCGGCAAAACTCGATAATCACCGAAGCCGTGCGAAATCAACAGAACCGAATTGAATAGAGGTTTGCATCCGCTAACACAAATCGCAGACGAATGGGCCGCCCAGCGAACTGACTCACATCGGTGCCGTTTTTCCACGGCACAACCCGTTCCAACGCATCACCAAACACTTCCGGGCAATCGTCTAACCCGAAGCCGGGGATGGGGTTGCCTGACTCATCTTGAATCTCGACCAGAATACTCCCTGCCGCAGACGTCGAGAAATTCATCGCGAGATGCGCGCCTTCAAAGATCAGCGGCTTCGTCACGAATTCCCCACCACTCAGCGGCGCCTGTACGGAAACGAAGCCATCGACCCGCAGTGTAAATCGCCGCCAACGGCAATCATCACCTTGATGCGAGGCTTCGCTGGCATAGATCGAAATCTCGTCAGGTGCGCCGTCAATGTGCGATTTGGTCTCAACCAATCCCCAATTCTGGTAATTGTCGCCATAGAACCAGTTATCTCTCAACCGCAATCCGGGGCGGATAAAAGACTCCGGCCAGATGTCGAAATGGTAGCCGTCGCGACTGCTCATGAACATTCCATCGGTCACGGCGGTTCCCTCGCGTTGCGACTTACTGCCTCGGAGCCGGCGATACTCAAGCTGCGGCAAGGCTTTCGTTGATTCTGACCAACCTCGATCTATGTAGCGTGTCGGAAAGCCGAGAAAGATATGCGGTGCGCGATAGTACGGAATAACCTGATTGGTGTAAAGTTCACTCCCTCGCTCCGGGGCGTATTCCAGCCAGACAGGGTCTGACCAATTGAGGAAGTCTCTCGACGTCCCTGTCCGAATATCGCGTCCCTCGCGAAAGTCGCGATGATATTCGCGGTATTCGCCGCGTAATGTGTCCCAAAAGGCAAGGTTCTGGGAGTCAAAGGCGCCTCTGGTAATGACGGGTTGGTCTTTCATCAGTGACCAGTGGATACCGTCGGCCGACTTGAACGCATACAGGCCACCTTCCCCGGATCCAAGCGCCTTGTACTTCTCGTCTGGTTTGCAATCTGGATTCGCGTCCTTAAAGGGAGCGAAGTTGTGTGCGCCGACTCCTTCCCAGATGATGTTGTTCTGCTTGTCGCCGTCGAACGCAATCAGTCCGAGCTCCGGTTTGGTCCAGTGTATCCCGTCATGACTTTCGGCATAGCAGACCACCTGCGGGTGCGGGTCGTGGTAGCCGTCAGGCGTATATATCACGTGACTGCCCCGGTAATACATCCGGTACAGATCGCCGTCCTGAAACACGGTCTTATAGCCGCTGGAACTTCCCTCCCACGGATTATCATGAACACAAGCCACTTCCTGCGGCTGAGGCGCATGCAGCGTTCGCGTTGCGCCCGAGATTTCATCAATCAGATAGTCATCGACGAACAGTTCGAGTCGATTTCCGATCTCAATGGGTGCATCCGTCTGTGCAATTGAATGTCTTGCCAGGGAAAGCATGGCAGAAGCAACAGATATCATTGGCAAATATCCTCTCGTTATTGGCGTGTAGTTGAAGGTCCCCAAGACAGCTTATATTTTAACATCCGAAATACAACGCTTCCATAGGCAAGAAGACAGTTGCATGAAAGGGAATTGTGCAGTAAAATAGTTCTCGTGACATCGAAAGAAGAGGGTAACATCGTCGGGAGATGATGTGTCATATCTCTTTTCGGCCACGAGTGTGTGGAGTCCCCATCGCACCGATGGTCTTGAACCGAAGAGGAATTCTACGGAAAGGCAATGAACAATGGTCACAAATAGCATCGGCGAACCGATACGCATCGCTGACGTCATCGGCGGGCACGTCCATCCGGCTGCCTGTGTCACACATAGCGGTACGACACTCGTCGCTTACAACAAAGAGGGCGGCGGCGGGAGAGAACTCCTATTGAGCCACTCAACCGATGGCGGCATGACATGGAGTCGCTCCGTCCCCATTCCCGTCATCCGCGACTGCTCCATCTATCCCGGATCGCTAACCACACTGAGTGACGGGAGGATACTGCTCAACTGGTCCTGTTACCGGGAAACAGGAGAGACATTATGGCGGGAGCCGCAGTTTTCGCTGAGCCATGACGAAGGTGAAACGTGGTCCAAGCCACAAAGCTATCCCATCGCCGACCATACGAATTACACCTGTATGCGCCATGCCGTGGTCGAATGGTCAACTGCTCAGTGGGTGTGCCCTTTCTACGACCGGACCGTTCTCTATGATCAAGGGACGAATCAGATTTTACCTTTTGGCGACGGTCGCAATCACGGCATGGTGCCCATTGTTCGCACCGGCGACGGCACGCTGATCAGCGGGGCGCCACAAGCCAACGCACCCGTACCTGTCGGGGTGCCGGGGGATATGGTTCGAGGACTTCGCTCCACCGATGGCGGGGCGACGTGGCAGGCGTTGGGCGTTTTTCCACACTTTGGTGTCGCCGGATACGACCTCACCGTACTCACGAACAACTGGATTATCTTGACCTATATTGTCTACGGCGTCGGCCACGATGGTGAGTATAGCTACGAGTTGGCTGTATCGCGTGACAACGGTGTCACGTGGGGCTTCGACGCTGCATTTGAAGTCCACAATCCGGGACGGCGAATTATGGGTCGGGGTTGGCCTCGCCTCGTGCAAATTGATGATGGAACACTTGGCACGGTGTTTTACGATCTGGAGCAGGAGCAGCCCGGGGGGCCGGGGGTATTCGTTGTACGGACACCGTTAGCGAAATTGGGCTAAACACGCATCATCACAAGAAGCGCGAGAAACAACGTCGCACGAAATTGAAAAAGCGATCGGGAATTCGAGACCGAAAAATACGGTTCCTTTCGAGACACTTACCGACGCGACATCATGATTGTGGAGGCTGCTTTTTATGGCATTGACACCCCAACAGTATGCATTTTTCGAGTCATTTGGCTACCTCGTACTTCCCGGACTACTCACAGACGACATCGATTGGATGACCGAGGAACATCGAGCGATTTTTGAACGGAAAGGCATGGTGCACGATGGGACAAAACGCTCTCAGATCGTGCCCTTTATTGATCAAAGTGAGCGTCTCTGTACGCTTCTGGACCACCCCAAAGTTCTGGAGGTACTCAAGCCATTGCTGGGCGACGATTTCAATTATGTGGGCGGGGATGGCAACTATTATAGTGGAGACACGGCGTGGCACTCCGACGGGGGGCATCGGGTCGGTCTCTACGCCAAGTTTCATCTGTACCTCGACCCCCTGACACGGGATACCGGCTGTATCCGCATGATTCCGGGTAGTCACCTGTTTGGTGAATGGAGAGACCATGTTGAGAAGGTTCGGCGCTCAAACGAAGTGCTGGGCATCTCCGGACGGGATGTTCCCTGCGTCGCCGTGGAAAACGAACCCGGCGACGTTGTGATATTCAACCACAACATTTACCATGCCGCTTTCGGTGGCGGCCCCGCACGTCGCCACTTCGATCTCAATGTGGCGCGTCGAGCAAAAACGGAAGCGGAGATCCGGGAACTTGACAATTATCTCAAACGGGATAACCGCCCACGGTATTATCCGCGGGCGCACAGCGTACACTCGGACATCATGCGTGAAACCGCTTCGCCGGCGCGAATGCGCCATCTGGAACAGGTCATCGAACGTGAGCGGACCATACTCACTGGCTAATTTGACTTTGGTAATCAAGTGAACGCCCTCCTCCCTCATGGAACACCGATAGCCTTATTCCTACGAGTTTTTCACTTATGTAGGTTGGGTATGTGCGCAGCACTACTTGGCTAATACAAAATCTTGAAAAAGCTGTTCCACAGCGAAAAAAGCTGGCCCCGGAACGAAGATGTACTATACCTCTCCACAGAATTTCTTTGTGTAGGTCGGGTTTCCAAACCCGACAGTCTTCGTGTTGAGACCTGCCTGCGCCACCTATCTACACAGGCCGGTTGGAATCTCAACCTACAGTTGATGTCCAAAGTTATTTCGTGGAAAGGTATAGAGTGTAAATTTCCTTCGTTTTGTTCGACACTTGATTCATCTGCCGCCGCAAGCGTTCACTATCCTTCAGACGGGCTATGATTCGCAATAAATTCCAACGCCGCTTGTGCGAGGAAGCCTGAGCGCGTTTCTCCGTTCCGTTTAGCGTATTCATCTACCACCGCTAAGAGCCTTTCGGGTACGGTAATATTGACCCGTCGCGATTTCCCCGACAGCTTAGAGATGTCTATTGTCACTAACGCCCACACGCCGTCGGCATAATCTGGATTGTTTGGATGGAATTCGATGTTTTTGGGCGGAGGAATCGGTTCTCCATCAAGCATCAAGCCTTCGATGTGACATTCGATCGCTTCCACGGCTTGAGTCAGTGCATCGTCAACCGTGTCTCCGGCAGTAAAGCAGCCCGGCAGATCCGGAACTGTCACGCCGTAATCGCTGTCTGGGTCTTTGTGAATAACAACTGGATAGCGCATAAAAACACCTCTAGTTCCAATCCCAACCCGCTTGCCGATAGATGTTCCGCAATGTGCCTTTTGGCGGGTCTTTCTTGGGATGAGGAACAGTGACTCTGTCCGGCTTGTTGGGATGTTTGTATTGATGATGGCTTCCACGAATGTGAACCAGCATCCAACCTTCTCTCTTCAGCCTTGCAATCACTTGGCGACTTGGCATTTCAAATGATACACACCGTACACATAGCGTGTCAAGTGAGATTTCTCTGGCGTTCAAGGTGTCCGTTTTCTCGCGACGATTCCCACAAAATCCCGTTGAGATTCGTCTGGCGTTCCGGTGAGTGAAGGAAAAAACGCCACATCTCCAAAACCGGACTCGACGAGCCGAGACTGATATTGTGCGGTGGTATAGGCTTGGAAACTCTGCGCGTATCGCTGCAAATGTCCCGTAGACACATCAAGGATAAAATAACGCGTCGTAACCGTTGCGCTTGCCGCGTCCCAAAAATGCTGCATCATGCACAAGTGAGCATGAATCCAATCGACCTGCTTGTCAATCTTCTCAAACCGCCGACTCGCCTTATTGTGTTCCTGAGACAGATGTTCACGCAACATCCGCCGGCTGAAGCCGGGCTCGTTCCATGGGATGTTGTCTCCCTCCGACCACGGCTTGGGCATATCTGAAAGATTGGCCAGGTCTGACAGTTTCATCAGCATAGCACATCCCTCATTTTCCCCAGGTCATAAGTGGCTCAAGCCCCTTTAGAATTTCATCTAAATACTTCGATGAGATCTCATCCAGCGGTATACTGCCATTGCGTTTGAGCGGGCAATCGATGACACCCCGGCGGTACAGTACCTCTTTGTAGCATCCGGGCAGTTGATGTTCAAAGAAGAAGAGCGGCGCCATCTCTTTGTAGATATACATCGAACGTTCCGTATCGCCGGCTTCGAGGGCATTCCAGAGCGCGACCACAACATCCGTGATATGACAACCCGGCATTTGACCGGCACTCCCGCGCCGGTGTTCCTCGATGAGATAGCGTCCGCCGGCACCGCCAAAGACGCCTTTACACGACCCATCGTTGCCTTTCATCACGGCGCTCAGTTTGATAGTGCTGGGCACCGTTTCCTCCTTGATGTACTCGACATGCTCGATTTCCCGGCAGAGCTTCAGCATGCACGCTGCCGATAGGTTCGACCCGATCGGCGGCATATTATTTTGAATGAAAACCGGCATCCGTGCCGCGTCGGAGATTTTCTGGTAATAATCGAAAGCGAGGTCTTCAGAGATATGGTGGATATACGGCGGCATGGCGATCACGCCGTCTGCGCCGATGTCGTGGGCGTGTTTGGCGAACTTCGCAGCGACCTCCTGCGTCACGCCGGCAACTCCGATAATCGCCGGTAGCCGACCGTCATTATGTTCTACCAACACTTCGGATAACTGAAAACGTTCGGCATCGCTGAGCGCGGTGAATTCGCTCGCATTGACCGGATAGACCAGCCCGTGCGCGCCGCATTCAACGCAAAAATCAACCACACGACGGAAGCTGGAAATGTCGATCGCGCCGTCCTCCCGAAACGGTGTGGACGGAATGGTGAATATGCCGCGGTAAGATGTATTTGCGTTCATCGTCGTCTCCTTTGTTTTTCCCCTGGCATTGTTTTTGATGTGCTGCTGATATGATATTTGGCGTCTGTGAAACCGGCTCTTGGTATTATACGCATTCGCAGAATTGTGTCAATGAAAATGCTGTGCCAAACATCGACTCTTCATTCGGCTTGGCGCAAGCCCAATTCGCCGGTATCAGATCATTTTCTTGGTGGTATTATCGAACCAGGATTTCTGTTGCAGAAGGAGATGTATTCGCATATAATATCAACGCCGAGATGGAGAAACCAACGTACAGTTCGCTCGGTTCACGTTTTCACCCCGGAGGATTTTCATGTCCAACCTCAAAATCACTTTTGTCGGCGGAGGTAGCTTCACCTGGGCGCCCAGACTGGCCTGCAACATCATGCGCAATACCGATCTGAAAGGTGCTCACGTCGTCCTCTACGACCTCAACCCCGAAGCGCTTGCGCTCAGCTACAGGCTGATTCGCAAATACAAAGACTTCTCCGGGGCCGCCACAACGTTCGAGCAAACGACCGACCGGGCCGCCGCGCTGGATGGAACGAGCATCGTTGTGGTCACCATCAGCACCGGCGGTCTCAGAACGATGAAGCATGATCTGGCAATCCCTGAAAAATACGGTATCTTCCACACCGTGGGAGACACCACCGGTCCGGCCGGACTCTCCCGAAACCTCCGCAACATCCCCGTGTTTCTCGATCTTGCCCGCGCCATGGAAAAGCACTGTCCGCATGCGTGGATGATCAACTGCTCCAACCCCCTTTCCGCACTCACCCGCGTCGTCAATCGGGAGACCGCCATTGGTGCGGTTGGTTTCTGCCACGGTGTGCCCAGCGTCGGCAGAAGCTACGCGCGTTTCCTCAATGCGGAAATCGACGACTGCGCCTACGTCAACACCGGCATCGATCACTGCTCCTGGTTCACCCACTTCATCGCCAACGGCAAGCCCGCACTGGCACAACTCATCGACAAGGGACTGGACGACTGGCTCGCTCTCCCTCCAGACGCGGCACAGGGTGACCCCAGTTTCGGCGACCTCTACGCCCTGCGTTGCGGACTCATGCTTGGCCGGCGGTTCAATGCGCTCCCCGCCATTGGCGATCGACACATGGTCGAATTTTTCCCTACCTTTATCAACGGGCTCGACAATGTGCAAAAATACGGACTCATCCGGACCGCCGTTGCTCAGCGTGAAAAGAACGCCGCTGCCGCACGCGACCACATCGAACGCCAGATCAGTGGCGACGATGCGCTCGACTTCGCCGCATCCGGTGATGAGATTGCCACGTGGATGGCTGCGCTCAACGGAGGACCAGTCGTGGAGGACAACCTCAGCGCTCCCAATATCGGCCAGATTCCTCAGCTTCCGGCGGACGCTGTTGTCGAAACTCGCGGAATTCTTGATGCGACCGGTTTTCGTCCGCTGGTCAGCCCGATGCCCGACATGCTGGAAGCCATGGTTCGTCCTCACGTGCTCCGGGATGAACTGACGGTTGACGCTGCCCTGGAAGGGAGCTTTGAAAAAGCTCTGGCTGTGCTCACTACCGACCCGCTTGTCGCGGACAGGAATATCGCTCGACCGATGCTTGAGGAGCTGATCGCGACGAACAAAGACTGGCTGCCACAGTTTTGAAGCAAGGCGAACGGATGAGTCGGTCTACATCTGATCATACCATTTCCGAATGAGAATGCTGCATGACTTTGTAGGCACAGACCCATGGGTACCGCGACACGGGATGCGAGCATCTGCCAACGCGTACACATCGGTGCGCCGCTACAGCATGCTCAGTCTTCCACCATGCCATTTGCTTAATTGCATATTTCTGATTGGAGGTTCATTCAATGCTGGAGAAGGAAAATCAGTCACTTCGTATCCTCGTCGTTGTCGCTCACCCACACGATTTTACGCACGGCGCCGGCACCTGCGGCATCCACGCCACGCAGGGCGACTCGGTCACGGTCGTGTCTGTCACTGACGGCGCCAACACACACAACGAACGGCTCCACGCCGAACTCATCAAGCCGGAGGAAGAGCGGGATGCCCGTGTCATCAGCCAGTCCACGCAAGAATATGCTGAGCAAAAAGCCGAAGAACTCCGGCAGGTCTGCGCCCTCTTCGGGGTAACGGATGTGCGGGTACTCGGCTTCCCGCAGCCATTCCGTGTGGAGAAAATGCCCGAGGCTGTGGAGACATTGCGGGACGTTATCTACGACGTCCGCCCCCACATGCTCATCACGCAAAAGCCGTATATCGACGCGCGTCACGGCATGGCGTATATCGCGCGCGACGATCACAGCGAAACGGCGATCGCCATCCTCGAGGCGGTCAATTTGGCGGGGACACCCAACGCCGTCACCCAGAAGCGGCCCCATCGCATTGCGGCGACCTATTATCTGGGGGTCTATTTCATGCCGGACGAGATCGACTTTTACGTGGACATCTCCGATTGGAAAGAGAAGCGAGTTCAGGCGGAGATCCTTTTTCGCAGCCAGGGCCACACCGAACCCTTCGCCCGAAAGCGGATCGAGATCGGCGCTGGGCAAATGGGCTGGCATGCCGGAACGGGGTATGCCGAGGGGTTCGTGCGTGCGGCGCCGGAACTGCTGCCGAAAATCACTGTGCCGGAATCCGCCTTGCGCCGAGCAGCCGAATCTGGGATGGACCACCTAAAGCGTATATCGGGTGAATTGAAAGCGGATTAGAACGATTAAGGAATAAGTAACTTGACTTTGTCACATTAGAAACCACATGGAATCTACGTGTGTGCAACTCTCACGGATATTCCGTAATTGAGGTTGAGATGCAGAAAACCGGAGTATCAAATAGGCATGCGGGTTCTTTGAGGACAACGTCTCTGGTTAGTGAAATGAATAATGCACCCTCAAAATGCTACAAAGCCTCATGAACACTGGTTAAAGTGCCATTCTGGTAATGTGACAAAGTCAAGATATTATCTGCTCCGAATTATCGAGGTTTATTCGCCGAATTATGAAATATCGTGGATTTAACAACGAAATTACGTAACACCATGAATTATAATCGGATAAATATCCGGTGTCAATCCAAAAACAGATCGCCCGAGACCCTACCAATTCAAGGATTCCGCCCCCGTTATCCCCAAAACGGTGATGTTGGCATGAGAGTTGCCCCAGAGGGGAGAGAAATACCGGGAACACACCCAAATCAGGAGGACAAGAAAATGGATACCGCAGTTATTTTCGGAACCAACATGTTAGTCGCTCTTATGTGTTCTGGCGCTATTGGGTTGCTTCTCTACGGCGCCTATCAGGACGGCGAGTCCAATCGACGGACAAAACGAAACGTGGCAACCAAACGAGCTTGGCGCATTGATGTAGATGAACGAACGGACAAAACCCGCGTTGCCGATGTGCTGATTGTTGGTCATTCTCCACGACTCTCAACAGAAATATTGGAATCTGAAGAGCTTAATCATGTTTAGCCAGAATTTAACCATCATCATGGGACTATTACTGAGTTTATCGCTAATACTACTTCTTGGGCGCCTCCGAGAGGGGCAGCCGATACTGGGTGGGCTGGTTGACGCCAACCCGGAGGAAGCCGAAGCGCTGTACGCCTTGTACGAAAACTACCGTGAAGCAGAGAAGCCAGAATTGGCTTGCGTCGCGTTAAGGCATGCCGTTGATGCACAACTGAACACGCAAAAGAAAAGGCATTGGAAAGTGGAGTTCAACGCACTGCCATGCGACGATTCGCTCACAAGCGCAAACACAGAACGGATCCAAAACCATGTATTCGCCTATCCAGATGGGCCGCCAGATGGTCATGCAGGTGCACCACATTATGAAAAATATTTTCGTGATTTACTTAAACAAAAGGCTGGAGAAAATATTGGACTTCCAATACCTAAATTAACAAAAAGGGTTGCCCAAAAGCTATTAAAAAGGATTGAAAATGTGAAATTGTATGCCCACGTTTATACTTTTGCTCTAAATTTTAGGTATGGTTTTACTATTTTCGACTTACTAAATTTTGCGTATGAGGAAGGTTTACAAGGGGTTAATTGTCATATTGTTTATCTTAAAGGAAAAACTGACCAAGAACTTAAGTATGTTATATCTATTGCGAAAAAATTAGAGCTTGAAATGAGTATTGAATTAAGTACGACTGAGGAAGAGGACGTAAATGAGGCTGCAAGGATAGCTAAAGTAATGGGAATTAAAAATATTCGGGTGTATGTCCGTTATCCGGGACATTTGGATGAAATCATTGAGAAAGCAATTGAGGATTTAAAATTAATTGCGGAGGTAGCCGAAGAAAATGATTTGCAGTTTGTTTTGGAACCTCATGAGGTCTTGAAATCCAATGAATTTTTGAATATTATAAAAGAGGTAAACAGCCCCAGAGTAAATTTACTTTTTGACTTTGGTAACATGATTAATGCAAATGAAGAACCTTTACCAGCGCTGCAAGATATGTCACCTTATATTCAACAGGTTCATCTTAAGGGAGTACGTAGAGTACAAAACGAAGAAAAGACAGGCTATTCTCAGGTGGGAGTACGTCAAGGAAAAGGGGACTTACCTCAAATGAAAATGATATTTGATAATCTTTTGTTAGGCGATTCAAAATCTCAAGTGATTATATATGCACTTGAGCAGGAAGTAGGATATGAGTCTCCACCATTTAGATTCAATGGGGAAGGACCAAGC
The DNA here is from genome assembly GCA_027296925.1 of Candidatus Poribacteria bacterium. Taxonomy (GTDB): domain Bacteria; phylum Poribacteria; class WGA-4E; order WGA-4E; family PCPOR2b; genus JAPUIP01. Next base: position 24,304 of record JAPUIP010000469.1, read on the forward strand.
CCATCAATACCAGAAAGGGAACGTAGTAAAACTTTATTTAATAGCGACTATTCTATTCCAGAAAATTTACGGATGGAAATAAGAAATGCTCGCAACCAAGTTCAATACGTAAGAAACGTACTAGCCATTTTAAAGACTTTTGCTGAAATGAGGTTAGAAGATGGGGTTTTTGGCATATCCCCCCGAAAAGGTGCATTAGCGTGTAAGTATATCGAAGGTATCAATCGCCAGCACCCTGTGGTGGTCTAGTATCTCATGATTTCTAAGACGATTTGAGAACTGAATAATGAGACATTTAACTCGACTTTGTCACATTAAGTTTTGGAGTTTAGGCGATGGTTTCGACACCGGGCATGGGAGTGTCGCGCCGAGAGCCGGGCTTTGTGCTTCTTCTCAATCCACAACAAGATTTCCGAGGCATTGAAGGTCCGTTTGGGCAAAATCACTTCAAGGATTTCTCTCACATCGCACAAAGTCAGGTTCAACGCTTTTGGCTTCCAATCGAGATGTAACACCAAGAGAAACAACATCGCTAGGATGGTCATAGTCATGTGATGATGCCACCCGCCCGGCGAACTATGTTTATCGGTTACATGCCAGACCCGCAAGATGATCTACTCGCCATCGCCGACCTCCGAACGACGGTTGCCGCGCATCTGAATGAAAAACAGCGGTTTGTTTATAACAGAGAAATGATGGAGCAGGGCGGCTCCGCACGCGAGAAAATGGCATAAGGAGTGTTCCGTGTTAAAAATCATTGACGAAGGGATTATTTCGCGAGAGCCAAGCCGGGGTGCCTACATGCCCACCATTACGCCCCTGCCGGATGGGACGTTCATCGCCTGCCAGCATGTGGGACAGGCGTTGGATTCATCGGACAACCACATTGACGTGTTGCGTTCGGTGGACGGTGGACACACATGGGTGGACGAAGGCAGTATCCACGGCGAAGGACCACCGGATGATGGTTGGACCTACCGGGGACCACATATCAGCACGGTTCCCGACGGTCGGTTGGTGATGACAGCGTCACGCTTTCAAACCGGTGGGAATCGGCTTTTCGATCCGGAAACGGAAGCGCTACAGCGTCCGGAGATGGTGCTGTTCTGGTCCGAGGATGGGGGCCATACCTGGTCGCCACCTCAAGTGGTGCCTGTAGACCTGCCACCCGAAAAGTACACCTGGAACGGCGCCGGTGTGCTGCTGCAATTGGCGCCGAATCGGTGGATGTACCCGCTGGAGACCTGGAAGCCGGAAGGCTACGCGGGCCCGCCTGACCAGAAAGCTGCGGCGGTGTTTTCGTCAGATCAAGGACAGACCTGGGGGGAGTTCACCGTGGTGGCGGACGATACGGCGGGGAAGTTGCTGTGGTGGGATCAGATGAACACTGTCCTGCCAGATGGACGCATCTACACGCTGCTCTGGACGCACAAGTACGGCACGAAGGAAGATCTGAGTAACCACTGGGTTGTCTCCGAAGATCAGGGCCGCACCTGGTCGGTGCCTCGCCCCACAAATCTGCGCGGTCAAGTCTGCACCCCCATCCCGCTGCCCGACGGCCGGGTGGCAGCGATTTACAATTTCCGGCATGAACCTCAGGGCATCCACGTCGCCTTGACGGAAGACCTGACGACCTACGATGTGGAGCGCGAAGTGGTGGTCTTCGATGCCGGCGCCGAGTCGACGCTTGGCAAACCGCAAAGCGACACTTTTCTCGCCGAACACCTAATGATTGCGTTTGGCAAGCCGGGCGGCATCCTGTTGCCTGATGGTGACCTGATGACCTATTTCTGGTGTACGGTGGATGGCG
>JAPUIP010000047.1 GCA_027296925.1 Candidatus Poribacteria bacterium
GAAAACGTTGCCATTTTGGGCGAAACTCGATGCGCTTAAACCAATAATTGCCGCCTCCCCCAACTAATCTATGCGCCCGTGGTAAAAGGTCATGCTAGTGATACTGTTTTAGACCCGTTTTCTGGCAATGGGGTTGACGGCAACTTTTGGGCAGATCCTTTTCTGCACGTCCGCTTGTCATGCGGAACGGCAGAAATGTCATGTTGTCATTCGATACGCTGAACTTTCAACTTGAGTTCATTTGAGGCACTTTAGACACTTCAGGCACTTCACAGGTGTTAAAAGGTCATCCCGAAAAATGCGGAAGATAGTAGAGTTAAATAAATTCTGGGGAAGTATAGTGAATCCACTCTCTGGCAAAACGGTTATGCATGACGCGACACGGTGGCGCATGGCGCTGGCAAAGCGGATTGCTGCGCCGTATGCACGACATCCAAATGCACGGGTTGTGATGGTCGCCGGATCGGTGAGTCGCGGCTGTGCGGATCGATATTCCGATATTGAGATCGATGTCTACTACGACCGGCCCCCGACGGAAACGGAGCGCATTGCCGCCGTCGAAGGGTGCGGCGCAACCGTGACACTTCTTGACGAAGATGCTGATGAGTGGGAGGAACAGATGAATATTGGCGGATTTTACGCCCACAGCAGCACATTTCTGGTTCAAACGATGGAACGCTATCTCACAGAAGTGGTAGAGGCGTGTCAAATTTCTCCGCTCGCACAGGTTCGGCTTTCTTCCCTTCAACACGCCGTCACGATAAAGGGGGCGACGCAGGTCCAGCAGTGGCGTGAAAAGGCGAACCTGTACCCTTTGGGATTGACTATAGCAATGCTGGAGGCGAACCTTCCGTTTGAGGGCTTTTGGTATGCTGAGAAGATGCTGGTTGCGCGAGATGACTTGCTTCCGCTTTATGACATCTTCGTCAAAGTTGAGCGCCAGATTCTCTGGGCTTTGCTGGGATTGAACCGTATCTACTTGCCGACGCCGGACAACATCAAATGGATGGACGAAGTTATCGATGGGATGGAACTGAAGCCGAAACACCTCTCTGCACGCCTGAAACAGGCTTTTCACATTGAGCCCAAATTGGGGGTGCGAGAGTTGAAGGTAATCATTGCGGAGACACTTGATCTTGTCGAAACGCATCTACCTGAGTTCGATACGACCCCTTACCGTAACAATTTGTCCAAAAGTCGTCCAGTGTGGGACAAGCCACCGACTGAATGAACGGCACTTTAGGACGCTTGCGCACGCCGTCCAAACTTGAGTCAATCCTAATCTCTACTTCCTGTATGATGAACTTAAAGGCACTCAAACGCGATACGGTTTTTGATGAACGATTAAGAGGATCTAATCTGGCTCTTCACACCACGTGGGGACTGTTCAGCCCGAAATCGATCGATGAAGGCACCAGGCTGTTGATCAATCAGCTTGAGGTGAATGAAGGGGATAGCTGCCTAGATCTCGGCTGTGGCTACGGCGCAATCGGTATGGTAATGGGAAAATTGTCCAAAACGGGAAAGGTATATCTGGTTGATAAGGATTTTGTGGCGGTGGAGTATGCACAGAAAAACGTCGAACGGAATCGCATACAGAACTGCGAGGTGTTATTAAGCAATGCTTTCAGCCATCTCCCGAATGTCAAATTCGATGTTATCGCATCAAATCTGCCGGCGAATGCCGGTAAGGAGCTCCTGAGCATTATCCTGCTCGAAGCGAGGGCACATCTCAAACTCAACGGCCGATTTTATGTCGTCACGATTTCAGGTTTGCGGGAATTTATCAAACGAAATTTCAGGGAGGTCTTCGGAAATTATCGGAAGGTCAAGCAAGGAAGGAACCATACGGTTGCGCTGGCGGTAAAGAATCCGAAGCTGCACTTTCGAACGGAGGGATAACCGTGATGCGTGATGATTGGCTGACCGCCACATCACGCATCATGTGAATCTGCTTTTAGGTGTTGGCCTCAATGGCAGAAGTAATCTGTCCCACGGTTGGGTATTCTCCCGTTTCTAGCTTAGAGTAGATCCGTTTTCCGTTCAGGGAAACTTCAAAGCACCCACCGCCGCCAGGGACAAGGGTCAGTCCTTTAACATCTGTCTGGTACTTGCTCAACAAATCATCCGCCATACTGACGGCTCTGGGCAAGTAGTTTCAGGCAGAGCAGTATTCAATTCGGAGTTCCATCGTTAACCCTCCTCATGGATCAGAATATCCGAAAGATCAGACTCAGTATCTTGCTAACCATCAACGGATTTCCATTTTATAGAGCAATTTATAGACGCCACAAACCGCTTTTAGGTTGAGCCAAAAAACTCCGAATGCCTGCTGCGTTTGGCATGCATTTCGTGTCATTTCATTGTCAAAATGGATTCACTGGGGATTATGGAGATGATGGAAATGGGAGTTAGAAATGACCATCATCACCGTCATTTGCAGTGAATTGTCCTTCCCAAACGCCCTCCGCTTCCAAGAATTGAGTAGCCCTAAACATGCATCTAGCCTGCTTGACAAAAACAGGATGGTCTGATACAATTCGCCTCACGGTGGGAAACCGTTACGGACCGGAAGGAGATCTTTAGATGCGAATGGCAGCGATTCAGACCTGTTGTGAGGTTGGGGATGTGCCCGCAAACTTACGCAACGCCAAGCGGTTGATTCAATCCGCCCGGGACGACGGTGCGGTGTTGGTGTGTTTGCCGGAACTGTTCACCACAGGAATTGTGTTCGGCAAAATGGACAAACTCGCGGAGCCTATCCCCGGCCCCACAACACAGGAGTTTGGCAAGATCGCCAAAGCGAATTCAGTCTACCTCGTTGCGGGCATGGCGGAAAAGGACGTGAAAACGGGAAGGCTGCATAATGCGAGCGTGCTCATCTCACCGCAGGGGGAACTGCTCCAAAAATACCGCAAGATTTTCCTTTATCTTGACGAGAGCAAGGGATTTGTGCCGGGCGATCGACCATGTATCTGCGATCTCCCCTTGGGCAAGATCGGCATCACGATCTGCTACGATTACGTGTTCCCAGAGTACATCCGCCATCTCGCCTTCGAAGGTATCGATCTATTAGTTCACCCAACAGCGTGGTTGACAACGGACGAGTGCGAACGGTGGAACTACAACAATGGTGCATACCGCGCAATGGGAATGACGCGCGCCCTTGAAAATGGGATTTACTTTATTTCGGCGAACCACTGGGGAAACTATGACCTCGACGGAAATCTGAGGGCAATCGGTCAATCGTCGATCATCAGCCCGTGGGGAGAGATTCTAGATGAAGTGACCGAGGGCGAAGGGATTGCGATTGCCGACGTTGACTTTGAAAAGCCCGAAGGGTGGAGAGCCAATGTCGCGCCTTATCTTTCAGATTATCGCGAAGCCTCGCCAAGACTTGAGTTTTTAAAAAATAAGACGTGAAATAGATGTTTCGGTGACAAAAGCCCAAAATGGTCGGCCAACGGACGGTGCAAGGATGCAGCCCACTTATCGTGTGGGAAAATCAGAAGGAGATGATGATATGATCGCCGTGGTGGCCTAATATTAAGAGTCCAAAGCACAACAATAGAAAGGAGTGTAAATGTCAAATCCGAATGGTCTATTTTTGACGATGTTATCAGCCTTGCACACCAGTACAAAGTCCGATTCAAACGAAGCTGAAACAAACAACCTTCCATATCTACGCCAACCCTCTTTTTCTCCCGATGGTAGTGAAATTGCCTTCTGCTACGCGGGGGACATATGGATTGCCCCAGCAACGGGAGGCCAGGCAAGACGCATTACCTCGCATGCGAGCTACGATTCGCATCCAATTTTCTCTCCTGATGGCACACAATTAGCGTTTGCCTCTCAACGCACGGGCGGCGGAAATATCTATGTCACCTCTCTCCGATCACACAGTTCACCGCGACGCTTGACCTATCACGGCGGGTCAACTCCGCCTGCCTGTTGGTCGCCGGATGGCCAATGGATCTACTTTACCTCATATTACGACGGGCTGCGCGGTGCGAGTTACAAGATCCACATCGATGGTGGCACCCCCATTCAGATTGCCGGGGATGCACTGGAAATCCACTACAATTTGGCAATCTCACCGGATGGAAAGACGCTGGCATTCAACAACAACGGGCATCAATGGTGGCGGCATGGTCCAAACCCATCCGGGCATTCTGACATCTGGATGATGAGTGAGGCCGCCGGAGCGAGCGATCGCCGACGTTTGACGCAGTACCTCGGTAGAAATCTGAAACCGATGTGGTCTGCTGACGGCAATGGGCTCTACTATCTCTGTGATCGCGATGGCGAGGAGAACATTTGGTACATGACACCGGATGGCGACGCGGAAGCCGAGCAGATTACCCACTTCACCGACGGGCGAGTGCTGCGTCCCTCGATCTCCGCAGATGGCCAATGGATCGCCTTTGAACGGGATTTTCAGATCTGGCGGCTGAACCTCGAAACACGAGAATCTGCGGCGGTGGAGCTTTTCGTGCATGCGGACGAGAAATCTAACCCCATTCGCCATCACACTTACACCTCACAGATCAGCGAATTTGAGCTTGCTCCCGATGGAAAGAAGGTCGCCTTCATCGTTCACGGCGAAGTCTTCGCGGATCTGGCAGACAAAGGGGATAAGGTCAAAAAGGGTGGGGATTCGTTCAAGGTCACCGATACCCATTTCCGTGAAATCCAGCTACAGTGGCACCCTGAAAGCGACCGGGCCGTATACGTCTCAGATCGAACGGGACACAACGAGCTCTTCCAGTACGATTTCAAAAAGCGGGCGGAAACGCAACTGACCGATTCCCCGGAGCAAAAAGCCTCCCCCAAATTTTCGCCTGATGGCAAATGGCTCGCTTACATCCAGGGCAACACCGAAATCTGGTTGATGGCGACAGAAACAGAGGAGAAGCGCGCGTTCATCAAAGATCAGGTGTTCACCGGCGTGACTGAGCCAACGGATTTCGAGTGGTCACCGGATAGCAAATGGATCGCCTTCGTTGGCACCGATCAGAATTTCTTCAGCAACCTCTACGTCCAGCATATCGAATCGGAAGCGCCCAAACATCTAACTTTTCTGAGCAACATCAACTCTTATCACATCCTCTGGTCGCCCGACGGAAAATTTATCGTGTTCAACACGGGGCACTACCGCACAGAGTCTCAGATTGCGCGTGTTGACCTCAAGCCGATTCCGCCGGTATTCAAGGAAGAGGATTTTGATAAACTCTTCCAGGAGGAGAAAAAGCCAGACCGGGATAAAGATGAGGATACCCCTCAGCCGCCTGAAGCGGAGTCGAGTGAAGGAAAGGCTTCCGATTCAGCCGGGGAAGATTCGGATGAAGCTGAAAATGAGGACGCCTCCGAGAGCGAAAAGGGAAAAGAGAAGAAAAAGAAGGTCGAGCCGGTTGAAATCGACTTCGAGGGAATTAAGCATCGGCTGCATTTCCTCACCGATTTCAAGCTCAATGCGCAAGCGATGCATATTCATCCCGACAGCAAAACCCTTATCTTCCGCGCCTCGATGACAGGGCACTCCAATCTGTGGAGCCTGTCACTTGAAGAGGATAAGCGTGGCGACCTTCCCAAGCAGTTGACGACGACATCAGGGGGAAAAGGCGATGTCCATTTCCTCCCGGATGGCAAAAGGTTTTATTACCTTGACGACAGGCGCATCCATTCGCTGGGGCTGAGCGAAGATGGGGCGAAAGAGGGTGATCCGAAAGCATTGGACACCAGGGCTGAGGTCGAAGTCAACTTCCATCTCGAAAAAATGCAAGCCTTCGACGAAGCGTGGCGGTTGATTCGTGATCATTTTTACGACCCCCACTACCACGGTTGTGACTGGGAGCAGATGCGTCAGACGTTTCGCCCGATAGCCGAAGGCGTACAAACCCACGCGGACTTCCGGGAGATCTTGAATCTCATGGTTGGTGAATTGAACGCTTCCCATCTCGGTGCAGGCGGTGGGGGCGATTCGGCACCGGATAGTTATCTCGGCGCAGATTTCGATCGGGAAGCATTGGAAAATAACCGGGAGTTCAGGATTGCCTACCTCCTGCCGGAGTCGCCGCTGA
>JAPUIP010000470.1 GCA_027296925.1 Candidatus Poribacteria bacterium
TCGTAAGATGCGTCCGACAGATCGAGCGCGACTAGCGATAGAACTCAGTGAGGCGGTTCGTGCCACTCTTGAGGAAGGTATTCGTCATCGTCACCCCGAATACACAAATCAAGAGTAGGGGCTACTCAGCCGTGTATTTCATCTGAGGGCATCCCGTGGGGCGAAGGATCTCTATTGCAGACCGGCGTGAGATTCTTCGCGCTGCTTAGTACTACAACGAGACTTCGTAATATTGCTTGAGCTTGAAAATTAATTAAGAAGAGAAGCGTTGTGTAAATGAGGAGTGAAAATCATGAAACCTAAAATCCTGGGACGTACCGGGTTGAGGGTCTCCATCGTGGGATTGGGAGCCGCATTTGTCGGGATTCCCACGCCCAATCAAGCCGCAGTTGAATATCCGGATGAATCCCAAGATCGTCGTACAGGCAAACCCCATGCCAGCTATATGGATGATGAACTCGGTGTTCAAACTGTCCATGCCGCCATAGACGCAGGTTGCACGCTCATCGATACGGCCGCTCTCTACGGGGGCACGCGAAGTGAGAGAATTATCGGCCGTGCCCTTCGGGAACGCCCCGATCTGGCTGCCAAATGTACCGTTACCACCAAGGTCGGGCGTCTCGCAGAAGGACAGGATTACGGCTTTGACGCCATTCTGCGCCACGTGGAAGCCAGCCAACAACGCCTGGGCCTTGACAAGTTTGAAGTCATCTACATCCATGATCCGATGGGATTTCCTATGGAACAGGTGATGGGCAAAGCCGGCGCGCTGGGCGCCCTGCGGAAACTCCAGGACGATGGCATTGTACAGTTCATCGGTGTAGCCGCCAACGAACCCGAAACCAATGCCCGCTATATCGAAACCGGCGAGTTCGACGCGGTGGTCGTTCCGGAAGCCTGGAGCCTCCTGAATCACCTCGCCGCCGAACGCATCCTCCCCGCAGCGGAAAAGCACAATATGGGGCTTGTCATCGCCACACCGCTGGAGCGGGGGCTTCTGTCCACCGGCCCGGTTTCCGGCATCAATTATCTCGCACGGAACTTCAGCGCGGTCTGCCTGAACCACGTGAGCGAAATACAGGTGCTCTGCCGCGATTACGACATACCGATGGTCGCGGCTGCCCTTCAGTGGTGCACCCGCCATCCCCAAGTTGCTGCTACGATCCCGGGCGCGCGCACGCCGGAGGAAGCCGTCGAAAACGCCCGTGCCGGCGACGTCGAAATCCCGGAAGCCTTCTGGCAAGATTTGGCGCCCCACGTCCGACATTTTGAAATCGGAGTTGACCGTTAACGAAGCAATCTGTGCGGAGGACTACATCCATGAAAATCACTGATGTGAATGCCTATGTTGTAATGCCCGACTACGGTGCCGGGACAGATGTGCATAGCGAATGGCAGTGGACGCTTCTGACCATCGACACGGACGCCGGACTACAGGGTTGGGGAGAAGCGTCAAGCGTCCCCCGGAACACGTCCCTGCTGACCGGCCGCGGCGTGGAGGCGGTGCGCGAAGCGCTCGTTGGCGAAGACCCCGCCGACATTGAACGGCTGTGGCACAAACTCTACAGGCGATATACTTATCTGGGGTCGCGCGGGTTTCCGAGCACCATTCTCAGTGGCATCGACATTGCGCTGTGGGACATCAAGGGCAAGGCGTTGGGGAGGCCCATCTACGACCTCTTGGGCGGCACGTTCCGGGACAGTATCCGCGTGTACGCCAATGGCTGGTTCGGTGGATGCCAGACCCCCGAACAGTACGCCAACGCGGCGCGAACTACGGTCGATGCGGGACACGACGCGCTTAAACTAGATCCGTTTCAGGAAATGGGCCCGTTCCACACCATGTACGTCGAAGGACAGATCTCGGCTGCCGGCGAGGACCAGGGGTGCGCCATCGTCTCAGCCGTGCGGGAAGCCGTTAGTTCGCACGTCGAGATCCTTGTCGATGCACACGGGCACTACAACGTCCCGACCGCCGTACGTCTGGCAAACCGTTTGTACGACGAGTCAAAGATTGGGTGGTTCGAGGAGCCGGTTCCCCCGGAAAGCTTTGGCGCGTTGCGCAGCGTTCGAGAGCAGGTTCGTGCACCGATCTGCGTTGGCGAGCGTCTGTTTACTCGCTTCGATTTCGTACCGGTTTTTGAGGGGCGTCTCGCCGACTACATCATGCCCGACGTCGTCTGGGCGGGCGGCATTTCGGAGTTGAAGAAGATTGCCACTATGGCCGAAGCCTACTACATTCCAATCAGTCCACATAATGCGCAAGGGCCAGGGCAAATCCTGGCAGGCGCTCATGTGTCAATGACGGTTCCGAACTTCTATCGACTGGAGCACGCCGTTAGCTGCAAGCCGGGCTATGACCATTTTCTTCAGGAACCATTACGGTGGCAAGGAAACCAACTTACGCTCTGGGCTCGCCCTGGCCTTGGGGTTGACCTGGATATGGAACGGGTAAAGGCGGAACTCCATCCAGACTGGGAGAACTGATTGGCACCGCCAGGGGCACACCGCCAGACTCTGCGCGAGGACGATTTATCAGCGATTCGTGTTATCGATTAGAGTTGTTCCTTTTTAAGGAATCAAGTCACTCCTCGGACCCCACGCTAGAAGTTTCTGAGTCGAAACAGGTCGGCTAGCCTTGAAAAGGTTTGAAACCTTTTCAAGGCTTGGTTTGCTCCCATCCCCTCGGTTATTTCGGAACAACCCTCTTACCATATTTCACGCGCATGAGAGACAAACCGCGTGCCGGCACAGAAGCCCCAGCCGCTGATCGCTTACGCGCTTCGAGCATTTCGTAAAGCCGATTAACTGCATCCGCACAGTCACAAAGTTTCAGGACAGAGCCGACGATTGTGCGGACCATCCCTCGCAGAAATGCGTCCGCCTCAATCTCAAAGTAAATCAGATCGCCCTCCCGCCAGCAATGAGATCGGTAAACTTCACAGACGGGGTTGATCCGATCACTACCTGTGCGCTGGAACGAAGAGAAATCTCGCGTACCGACTAATGCTCGGCAGATTGCGTCGGCAGCCTTCACATCGATCCAGCGCACAGAAAGTGATCGCATCAACACCGTATGTGAAGATTACCGAACTCATTGCTGGAGGGAGGGCGAACTGATTTACTTTCAGAATGAGGCGGATGCATTTCTGCGGGGGAAGGTCCGCGCAATCG
>JAPUIP010000471.1 GCA_027296925.1 Candidatus Poribacteria bacterium
TCACAAAAAAGAAATTGCGTAACCAGCAGAGCTTAGGCTGCCGTCTGTAAGGCACGGGGGAGGAAGCCGGAATCCATTCCACCCCTGCCCGACCAAGGTTACATACGAGCCAATTAAGGAAGGATCTCATTCACAAGGGGAACAACGTGTTCGGCAAATGCCTCAAGCTGATGGGTTTTTGAGGTAATCTTATCTTCAGAGTCCGAATAAGTTGTGAGGCGGATCAGAGCAACGCTTCGGCTTTTTACGCCGAACTGTTAAATTCTTATTTTCATAGGTTAAGCCACACTTACCACACACAGCCGTTTCTACGCCATTAGCAACATAGAAACTAAGCTTTTCAGTACATTCGCACAGCCAGCCAACCAGCTTCGCAGGGACACCGTATACGAGCGCATAATCCGGAACATCTTTCGTAACAACCGCACCGGCTCCGATGAAGGCATGCTGACCGACAGTGTTTCCACAAACAACCGTGGCATTTGCACCAATAGTCGCGCCTTGCTTGACTAAGGTGGCGAGGTATTCATCGATCGAGCGACGGAGGCGACCACGGGGAGTCATGACATTCGTAAAAACGCAAGAAGGGCCACAGAAAACATCATCCTCCAGCGTCACCAGGTCATAGATTGAGACATTGTTTTGGATGCGGACACTGTTACCGATGCACGCGCGCGCACCGACAAATACATTCTGTCCCAGCACACAATTTTCCCCAATTACCGCGCCACTCATAACATGACAAAAATGCCAGATTTTTGTACCGCTTCCGATAGAAACGGGTTCGTCTATAACAGCCGTTTCGTGGGCCAAATATCCCTTTGCCATCGAATACTTCCTTCTAGCCACAGAAGAAATTTGCAAAAATGACTATCTGCTATTCTCGCACCATCCGGGGTCTGAATCGCTAGGGAATTCTTGTTTCGCTCCGAGCGCACACGTAATCAGGCTGGCTTCACAATCCATCATGGGAGAATCCCAATCTGCGCAACGCACATCGGCCTATTAAGGGATAACCCTATCTACACTCGGAACCACTTGCTCAGCAAAAGATTCAAGTTGCCGGGTTTTCGATTCAACCTGCATCGCAGTGTCTGCATAAGCAGTCAGTCGAATTAAAGCAACACTCCGGCTTTTTCGACGTAAAGCGCTGTTGAGAAGATATCCAGTCTGTTGTTTGAGGTAACTTGACGTCTGCTGACTTCCAGATTTATACCAGTACAATGCGATCTGCTTTTTGCCAGCTCGATCCAGAACTAAGCGGTTTACCTTCGCCAGTCCGTATGCATGTCCGTAAGGCGCGGGCAGCGTATTTTTCACCTGTTGCTGCCAGCCGCCGCCCTGGAAGCAGATATCCGGTGGATGAGATACTTTTCGATTGTGTGGCGAATAAACGATCACTAAATCGACTAAATTTCCATCGCTATCCTGATATTCCCACTGAATGGTGTCTCTTGTTTCCAAAATGTTATATACTCGTTCGGCCCCGGGGTTGTGGGCAAACCAATCTCTCACAACATGCCACTCGCCAATCACATTGGGGAATTGGTACGTATAGCGGAAATCGGATTCCATTATTTCCTCAAACGCACCGTACGTTGTCAGCGCCACTATCCCAAGTAGCAGCACCGTTATCCCAAAAGACCTTCCTAAAACCGGCAGAGGGGTATTATCGGTATCTCTCACCAACCCCTCATCGCTGCTTTCACCCTTCTTGTTTCCCCCTTCTGAGTCCGGATCCGAATCGACAATAGGAAGTTCTAACTTGAGGAGCTTCGCGACCAGAAAGAAGCAGATTAACCCAACAACGAAGACCAATAAGCCGAATCCTTTATGGAGAAAATCATCCGTGATGATTGAGTTGCCAAATCGGTTGGAAATAATCAGGATGAGAACAACCCGTACAAGATTCGCGAATATCGCAATCGGCACACAAAGCAAAACCAAGATCCAGCGTCTGAGCGGGGCATGATTAACGATGTAGGCATACAGACTTCCCATAGCAAGGAACGTAATGAGGGATTTCAACCCACTGCACGGGGCATCGACAGTTACCGTTGTATTGGGGAGATATATGATACTGCCCTCCCGAAAGTTTGGGGTTCCAAGAAGGTTGACCAGCGAGGAGCCAAGGCTTGCTGCAACGAGTTTCAACTGCAGAGTCAGTTTGGATATGAGATCCAGCGGCATCGGCACCATGAACACTAAGAAAAATAGCGGAAACCATATTACCCGCGTCAGCCCTCTGCCGAAAAGGTACCAAATTAATCCCGTTAGCACGATCAGGAGTGAAAAACCCGATATGAAATGGATACGTGTCCACGCGCTAAAAAGCTGGATAAAGAGCCCAGCCACTAGAATCAGCAGGCCAAAGTTGTCCATTTGAAGTGGTGTCTGGCGGATGCGATTCCGCTCTCGCCATATCAAGAAACCGGTGATCACCGGAATCAGGACGCCGTGAGAATAGTAAGATTCATCACGAAACCAGCGTAGCCAAAACCAATCAAAAGTTGGATAATAGATAACCGCAAGCAAACCCACCAGAATCGGTGGAGCGGACAGTAGCATCCAAGTCTTCCAGGCGGAGGTTTCTTGCCAAACATGCTGTATATAACGCATCAATCAATCTCCAAATTAATCGCCCTTGCCCCTTATTTAAGTAACGTCAGTTCGACGTAAGGAAAATTGGACTAAAAAATAGCAACTTGGCGACGATTTCAGGTATTTTGGTGGTGATTTCGAGTCAAATGTCCTTAAAAATCGTCGATTTTTGCCCCGCAAAAGTTATATCGAACTCACGTTACTTAAGAAAGACTTTTGATGGTATCTACAGGCGCTTCTTAAATTTTGAGCAAACATTATGCCAACCCTGCTTACCAATCCAGCAGTGTTAGTACGGGGATTATCTGTCATCGCGTGTGCGATCTTTTGTAAGATGTGTATGGAAATTCATCGGTTCAGTATAAGGCAACGATACTGGACCGCAACAACGTAAAAGGAAATGCGATGGGGGGAAGGTTGCTTCTCGAACAATGTCAAAATTCAGCACTGAGGCTGACAAAGTTCCTGAAACCGATTGTCTCTAGGCTCGCGGCATAATCCAATACCAGGGTCGTGTCACCAAGTTTTCGGGCAATTCCGGCACCGAACGTGGGATTAAAGGTCGAGGTGAACAGATCACCAAAATCAACATCAGCGTCCCTTGTTTCAACGACCAAGTTATTCAGCCCTGCACGGAGAGATACGGTTTGAAACAGAACCAATTCAGATCCGAAGTGTAATTTAAGCGGTAGGTCCTCTCGCTGCTCTATATCGGCCATCAAGTGCCAGCGGTGCTGGCCAATCGGGACCTGGAAAAATATGCCTGAAGTAATCGAACGAGGAATTGTCGCTGTGTAGACCGCTTCATCTTCTGTATCTTCCAAGTCGATTTCATCGTGATAAATGATACCCACCCGAAAGCGCCCAAACGGTTGATAGAGCAAAGCTAAATCGATACCCGAACCCCGTGTTCGCGTTTCAATGACGGACGCCGCGTTTTCCCCGGAGTCCATCCATTGGTACAATCCTTTGAGGCTCACTCCAAAAGAGATGTTGGATATACTATAGGCATAGGACAAGCTCAATGCGCCTTCTTTATTTGACAGATCCCCTCCCGGGTTGGCGTTTTCATCGAAGATCGGAATATCGCCTACACTGTAGAAGATTACGTTCAATCCAAAGGCGCCAATGGCATCGAACGGTAGCACACCGGCGATATTCGCATAGTTTGTGTCCAGCGTGGTGATCCGATCCATCAGCGTCACAGTGGGGGATTCCACTTGAGTTAACCCCGCTGGATTCCAATATACAGCGGAGGCATCATCCGCGACGGCAACAAAAGCGTTTCCCAACGCACGCGCCCGGGCGCCAGAACCGATAAAATAGAACGCTCCCGGCGTTGTGGCAGAAGATCGACCAACAGGACCAGCGAACAGGAAGAAGATGAGTAAGATGCATATCCATGTAGGCGTTATCATACAAGAAACGTCAAACGTAGAATGAAATAGAAATTTCAGATATTGGGATACTCGGAAAATTGGCGATCTCGAAAGAGCCCCTTGAATGTCCTTAAACTGCCTTTTCTGTTGTTTTATCATCTTCTTATTTGTCCATTTCCTCCTGCTTCCTCGCTGCCGGGGATTTTTCTTGGCTCAACCGAAACGCCTGAATTCATCGAGCAATATCCTTATTTCTCCTGTTTTTAGCGAACAGCAATCTTATGCTTTACCTTCTGTGTATCACCACCGACTTCCACCTGTAAGAGGGCAAAGTAAACGCCACGGGGAAGTGGGTTACCAAAGAGGTCTTGCCCGTTCCATCGGATATCAGGGTGGGTACCGGCATTGAGCTCGGTGCCAGCTAACTCTTTGAAAAATACCAATCCTCCTTCAGCATCAAAGATCCGTATGTTTCCTTCACTAGCATTCCCTTCCAGAACATATCTCAAATTCAACTCCTGACCAGACCTCACGGGATTGGGATAGTTGATGAAGGAAAGTGGCGCACTGAATGCGACGAGATAGTTAAGCGTCTGTCGTGTCTCCGTTCCTGCACCATCGCTGACGCTGAAGGTCACTTGCTGTTGTCCTTCCGGAAGGTTTAGCTGTGTGCCAGGAGGCAGTTCATGGATTCCTGGCTCTGAGGAAACGAGGGGAATACGCTGGCCGGCCACTTCGAGAATCACATCTGCAACCCCACTTGGAACGCTACCACCATCTTGAGTGATAACGCGGAATTGCGTGGTGCCAATGATGGTCTGTCCATCCTGCGGAAAGACTTCAACGATTTCAGGGGATTGGTTATCCAAGATAATATCTTCGTTTTCCAAACCTATTGGCAGCCCCAGACCGGTGTCGAAGATAGAAATCCTGAATTGGTATAACCCTTCAGGAACTGATTTGTCGTCCTGGTCTCGCCCATCCCAAACCACATTGTCAGTAAAGCCCGCAGGCTGGAACTCATTCCGCAACGTGGCAACTACTACCCTATCGCCGTCGAGAATCTCTATTGTGACGAACCCTCCGGCTGAAAGAGTGTAAGCCATCTGCAGCGTATCCTGGCTGCCATCGCCGTTCGGGCTGAAGGCTGTATTCTGAAAACTCGTTTGTGCTAACCTTGCGAGCCGCTGAATCTGCACTGGAACATCAGTGGCAGGGGGATTATTTTTCTGCACGCTATCACGAGCACTGTCTTCTGCGAGGCTGCCCCGAATCACACTTTGCGTGGGGTTTGAGCCCTGGAGATCTAGAACGGATCGCAGTTGCTCCGCAGACAGGGTGAGTATGACCTTGCCAAAGTTAATTTCAGCAGGAACGTTGACCCCATCAAAGCGAACCACATCTCCCGACCGAAATGGGTTGCTCAGGTCCAAATGGAATTGATCCGGGACAATCTCGAAGATGTCTTCATCAAAACTCAGGACAATTATCCCGCCTTCTCGATCCGCATCTTCAAGAAGGTTTATGATTCCGAGTAGGCGCGGCCTCGATGTGTCCATTGTAATTTTCGCATCAGTGCTCTGACTCTCGTTGCGGGCCGTAGAGCGGAATCGAACTGACACTGTTTTTTCACCATCAGGGCCCGCCAGATTGACAACCAGGGATTCCCGAAACGAAATCCATTGGAAGGTGTTCGTATCATCAACGACATCACCAGATACGAACATCTCTTCGGCATCGCGTGCCTGCAGAAGCAACGTGACGGTTGGTGATTCAATCACTCCGGGCGCAGTCGGATCTGCATTCGTTCCCCCACGATTCTCAACTGTAATCTCGATCTGTCCGTCCGTCGGAATCGTATCATCGAGAACAATTTCGATTTCGTCGGAAACTTGGTTATCAGCATCGTCAGTACATTCCCAACGTGCGACATACGTGCCAGCCGCGAGATTGCCGGTATTCCAGAGGAAAGAATATACGCCGGCAGGATTTTCCGAAATTTCCTGCTCGCCGGAATTAAATCCCCGCCCCGTGATACGAAGGGTACAACTCAGCCCCGGCTCCGATCTCGCCGATACCCGTATCTGCTGTCCAGGGCTGTAGATACCATCATCATCCGAGGGGTCTTGCACATCTGAAGAGAGGATTTCAAGAATCTCGGGCGGTTCCCGATCCAACACGATGGTGGTTTGAATCCTTGCGGTCTCATTCCCTTCAGCGGAGCGGAATCTCACTCCAATCTGCTTTGTACCGTCGGGCGTTGTCAATTTCACCGGAAACTCTGAGGCAAACGGAAGCCAGTCATCCAGGAGGGCATCCCGAATGATGCTACCGTCGATCAACATTTCAGTCACACGTTCGGCTTCCAATTCGAGGGTAATGTCGCGGGTCGAGGTGAAATCTGTCTGACCCTTTACGCGAATGGCAATGGCTTCGGGCCCCGCCGCATCTAAAGTAATAAAAGCAGATACAATTGCGGTCTCGTTCCTCGCCTCATCCCGAAACCGGACACGTACCTCCTTTTCTCCATCATCAGGCGTAAGGTTTACCTCTATTCGCTTCCGAAGGGCAATCCATTGGAATGTCAGGCTATCGGCAACCACATCGCCACCGATGAACATCTCGGTCGCCCCATCCGCGGATAGATCTAACGGCACGCGATCGGTTACAGTAAACGCGTTGCCCCTGTCAATCTGCACGGTAGGATTTTCAGGCGAAACCGTATCCAGAGTAATCGACAGATTCTGTTCAGTACGTCTGTCAAATCTGTCTTGCACGGTCGCTGTAAGGCTATAATCATCACTATCGTTCAGCCCGCGTGTCTCCCAAAGAAATTGAAAGATCCCATCTCGACCTTCGACAGGCAATGCTTCCTGCTCACCGGTGTCAATCCCTTGCGCCTCTGATTGAACCCGTACAAACACAACCACTTCCGGTTCCGTTGCGACCTCAACAGTAACATCTTGACCGGCGCGAATAAAGAAAACGTCATCTGAATCCTCTATTCTTCGATTTTCCCCTTCATCAAAAAGCAACACCGATGCAATCTGTGCTGGTTGTTCGTCAAGGATGAGGGTCTCAGATACAAATTCGGTTTCGTTGAGGGCAACATCTCTGAATCGAACACGGACGGATTTTGGTCCGTCGCCCGGACTTAAATTGCCAATCCAAGTCGGCATCTGGTCTACGGGAATCCAGACGAGGGTATTTGAATCGATTACCAAATCACCAGCCACAAACAGCGCCGTGGCATCAGCCACCGAATAGGTAATCTGAATCGACCGGGTTTTCACGCGGGCAGGACTATCCTCATCCGCACCGGGAATCTCAGCGGACGGGTTTAGTGCATGTACCTCGAAACTCGCATCCTGAGGCGGGGTATTATCAATACTGATTACGGTGCTATTGTCTGAAGCGGTGTGTCCAGCATTATCGCTGAGGACTGCCTCAAGCCGATAATCATCTGCCTCCCCAAGCCCAACTGTATCCCAACTAAACGTATATGTCCCGTTGCCGTTATCCTGGCCGCTTTGCTCACCCGAATCGTAATCGGTAGCCGCGGAACGGATGCGGAAGATGGATTCAAGCCCTCGCTCTGACTGGGCGGCGGTCGTCGTCAAAATTACCCGTTCGCCGGCGTGATAGCGCCCTCGCTCGTCCGGTTCGCTGACCTCCCGGCTGCTGACTGATACAATCGCCGGGGGCGTCTGATCTAGTGTGATGGAAGCGGAAACCGTTTCTAAGGCCACCTCCGCGGCGTCTCTCAGTTGGACCGTAACGGTTTTCAACCCATCGCCTCTGCTCAAAACGACCTCTATCGGGGAGGCAAAGGGGATAAATTCACGAGTGCTATCCGTGTCTTCAACGTTACCATCGATGAACATCTCCGCCGCGC
>JAPUIP010000472.1 GCA_027296925.1 Candidatus Poribacteria bacterium
GGAAGTGACTGGAAGGAAACTTGTGCCGAGCTTCGAGGTATCCCTGTGGGGCTTCTCCTTCCCCTCCTCTGTCACTGCGTGACTTCTCCTCCCACAAGGGGAGGAGAAATAAGGAAAGGATTTGACGGAGGGAGAGGGGAATTGGTGCGCCTTCCCCCTCGAGGGGGGAAGGTTAGGATGGGGGTGATAAAAGTCTCATTTCAAACTGCAATTGGTATTATACGAGTTTTTCACTTATACCATTTTGACTTGGAAATGAGCCTTTTCGGTCATTCTGAGGCTTGGAGCCTGTTCCTTCACTTCGTTCAAGGACAAGCTCTGAGGCTCTGCGAAGGGAAGAATCTCCTCAGATGAGATGCTTCGCCCCACGGGATCCTTCGAAGCTTACCTCGAAGCTCGGCACAGGCAGGACAAGTACCCTAGCGGGCATTTCATACCCTAACGGGCAGTTCCTTTCCCTTCGGTCACTGCGCTCAGCATGACAGTCGGCTCAATCTCAACTGCAAATGGTATGAGATGCACTACCATTTTCCAGGCGTCCAAACCCCACGCCAACACTTCATTTCCGTTAATGCGAACAGGCGTCACCTACTGATTACCATCTTCCAGCAATGCGTTCTGCGCGCATTCCCGTTTTGGGCGACCCCATAGCAGAAGTACATCCCATTCGCGAGCGATGCCCGAAAATCCTCCGTCAAATCCCACCGACACCGCCGAGCCAAGCGATCCGGTACCGGCTCGAATTCTTCATCGCCCATCGTTCTGACCAACTCCCCATCAGATGTGTAGACGAACACGGTCAATGTCGTCGGGCGGTCGATCTGGCATTCAACCCATACAGCATCGTTAACCGCTGGATTTGGGTATGTACTGACGTTCAGGACCGATGGTGCCGTGGCCGGCGCGGCAAGTGATGCATCCGCAGTAAAAGTCTTTGCGCCTTCGCCCTCCAATCCGGCGAGATCCGTGCCTTCCACATGAATTTCGACATTACCGCTGAAATTTTTGGGCAGAACGTGAACTCCGGTCCACGACTCCGTTGTGCCCTGCGAGAGCGTACTGATCGAGAGAAACTTATCTTCGACATTCACAGTTGGCTTGGCTTGCAGCTTTTCTGATGCGCGGATCGTGATTGTCAGGAATTCGGGCTGGATGGGGTTCGGCAACGCATAGATTTCAAACGTCGGTGGCGTGCGATCCGGCGGATCTTGAACCGTCACGCGCAGAAACGTGCTCCCATTTTTGCCATCCGCATCCGTTGCGGTGAGTGCAATGGTTTCCGTGCCGCGAAAATCCTGTGCGCCGGGGGTGAGGGATAACGTCGCAACGCGCGTATTCGGATCGATGGTGATGGCAATCTTCTCCTGCCCGCTCACTTTCCAACGAATCAACGCATCCGGGGTATCCTCATCTGAAACTAGACCGTCGAGGTCGAGCGTGCCAACCTGCCCCGCCTCCAGTGTCAGCGACGGAGATTGCACCAAAACTGGTGGCTTCGCGTTGGGGTCTGGCGGCAATACCTTGATTTGGACTTGCGCTTCCGCTGTAAAATCGTCCACATCCGTGACAGTAAAAGTCACCGCTTCCTCCCCCAGAAAGCCGGGGTTGGGTGTAATTTCGGCGACATGAGTCTCCGGATTAATCACAATCGTCAGGTTGAGTGCGGTCGATGAAGTCCATGTCAAGTCGGCATCTGGCGTGTCCGGGTCGGACACGTAATCATCAAGAGCGAGGATGACATCGGAAAAAGCTCCCTTAAAAGTTACGACCGGCGGCAGATTCGCGATGACCGGCGGCTGCGGTCGATCATCGATCACCGTAAATGTCAAGCTTCCCTCCGCGCGCTGTCCTTCCGCATCCGTCACCGCAAAAGTCAACCGCTTTTCGCCGACAAACCCTTCGGCCGGCGTGAAGGTCGCGACTTGACTCTCCGGATCGACCTCCACAGCAAGTTCCGCATCTGCGTCCGTGACCTCCCAGATGAGATCTGCTTTTGATGTATCCGCATCCGTCACAAATTCAGACAGCGACAAGGTGACCGGCTTCGTGCCAACCTCGCTCAATGGAATGGAAAGCTCAGGCAGTTCTGCGAGAGTCGGCGGCGTCACCGGTGGGGCTTGCACCACAGAAACGGTCGCCGTTGCGCGTGCCCGCTGTCTATCTGTATCCTCAGCAATAAAAGTAATCTCCTCTTTCGTAATGTCCTGCGTCGTCGACCTGAAAGTCACAACATGCGATTGGGAGTCGATCTCCACAGAGATGGTCACTTGCCCCGTTGCGCTCCATCGAATCTGGTCAAGCGGCGTATCTTCGTCCGTGATGAAATCGTCCAGATCCAGTGCGCGATGCGTCTGCCGTTGATGAAATTCGATGTCGGGCAATTTTGCGATGACCGGCGGCTTGGGCGGAAATTTCACGGTGACATTGACGGGGCGGCTGTCGCTTTGCTGGTCTGGATCTGCGACGGTAAAGATAATCACTTCCGTGCCGGCGTAATCAGTCGGTGCGGAAAAAGTCGCTCGATTGCGCGCGTCGATCTGTACCGCGATATTTGTGTGTCCAGCAGCATTCCACGTCAGTTCCTCGAGGGGGGTATCCCCATCCGTGACAAGTGCGTTGAGTTCTATGGTGTGACTGGCATCATTGGTGAAGATGATGTCGCTGATTTGAGCGATGGCCGGCGGCACCTTCTGGACGACGATGGCGCGAACCCGGTAAATGCCTTGCCCCATGTTACCATCTGCATCCGTCGCCGTGAACGTGATTTCATATTCGCCTGCGGAACCTGCGGGGGCTTCCAGGACCGCCGTTCGTGAGGGTTGATCGATGGTCACGGAAATCGCCCCTGAACCGGCGGGGGTAAGGGAGAAGTCCCATAGCATCTGGTCTTTCGGGGTATCGGCATCTTCGACGTGTGCATCGAGCGAGAGATTGCTGCGCCGCCGTTCAGGGAGCTCGACGCTATCATCGCTAAAGGTCACGACGGGTGCAGCCATCCCAACGACGCCGATTGATGCTGCCGCCGTCAGTCCCGACCGGTTTGTCGCGGTAAAGTTGACGATTACCTCGCCATGCCAATTCGGTTGAGCTGTGAACTGCACGCGATGATCGGGTAAAATCTCGACCGTCAGATGCGCCGGATCAAACCCTTCGGCCGTCCACTGGATTTCTGCAGCGGGCGTTAGCGGGTCTGTGACAAATTCATCGAGATCAAAGGCATCGAGCGTTTCATTGGGTTTGAGCCGGAGATTGGGCAGTTCGCGAATCTGCGGTGGCACGACTTCAACCGCTGTGACGATCAGTGTTGTGCTGTCACGATTGCCATCCGGATCGATCGCCGTCAGCGTCATCGTTTCCATGACGTCCTCCGGCGCGAGGAGGGTTGCGACACCGTTCGCGTCGATTGAAATCTGCACCACCTCGTGACCACTGACTTCCCAGGAAATCTGATCGGGCGTACTGTTGAGATCGAAGACATACGGCTTGAGATCGACGGTGTGGACTTCATTCACGGAAAGCGCGAGCGGTGGAATTTCCGCTAACTTCGGTGGGGCGCCCGCCCCAATTATGGTCACCATCATCATCGCTGTCCCTCGTTGATTGTTCGGGTTCGTTGCGACGAAGACGAGCTCCTCTGTGCCCGTCCAGCCGTTTTCGCTCCGGAATATGGGAATGTGCGTCGCCGGATCGATCTCAGCCAGGACATTCACATTGCCTTCGGTTGTCCATTGAATCTGCGCCGGTTCAAAATCGAAATCGACGAGATACAGATCCAGGTCGAGTTCAATCGCCGGCGGCACCGAGATGAGTCCGTCGCTTGTGGCGATTACGTCCGGCAGATTAGCAACGATTGGGCCGCTGACACTGGGCCCGACGGTGACGAAGATGATTGCAGTTGCCATGTTGCCATCGGCGTCTGTGGCGATGAACTCGATCGGTGTGTCCGCCTGTTCCGCTTCTCCTCGAATCGTGACGAAGTTCCCGCTGAGATTCACCGTAAGTCCATCTGGCACCTGTCCCCGTGCCCATGTCAATCCGGTGAGGTTCGGATCATCGAGGTCTCTCGCGAAACTGTTAAGGTCAATCGGCAGGGCTTCCTGCCCGGCGCGCACCCGGATAGGAGGGAGCTCACCAATCTCTGGGGCTGACATAACACGGATACGGATGACCGCGCTCGCCGCGTTTCCCTGCGGATCGGTGACGGTCAACATAATCTCCTCTTCCCCCGCCCAGCCAAAGTCCGAGGTGAACGTTGCGATGTGTGTATCAGGGTCGATCGCAACGCTGACATTTCGGTTACCCGTCGCCCTCCAGGTCAGTAGATCATTGGGGTCATTGGAATCGGTGACAAACGCATCGAGCTCGACGATACGATCCGTTTCCCCCATCAGCAATGTGATATCCGGCAGCGGCGCCGTAATGAGCGGTGCGCCACCGACAGTGATTTGCGCCGGCGTTACTGTGGAAAAGGCGACCTGCCGTTGGAGCTCTTCTGACGTGATGATCGTCGCTTCTGTCAGCCGTGATGCACCGGCGTCACTATCAACAGAAATTGTTGTCGAAGCCGTCGCACCGATGGGGCGAAACCGTATTCGCCCCACGACCCCCGCTTCAGTCACGGCGTCGTCACTTACAATTGATAGGCGAACATAATCGATCTGAAACCCGGCCAGATTGTTCCCCGGATCGCCGTGCGTGTCGTTGTCAAATGCTCCCCATGTCGGTGGGATCAGTTCTCCGGCTTCGATGGGTTGAAACCCACCCAGCGTCGGATTCGCGTCGGTCAGTTCGAGAAATTGATCGTCGAACGACAGGTAGATCGAAACGCCGACGAGGGATTCTCCCTCCGGATCGACGAAGAGCTCCACCTCAAATGGTTCGCCTAAGTTGATCTCGAAGTTAGCTTGGTGGGAGATACTGCTGCGCAGGGTAAGGTTGGCGGTATTAGCCGAATTCACAGCGGTAAGCAATACGACGACAATGGTGATTAAGCGAGGGGGTATTTTGGACATCGGACCGCCTTCCTGATCCGCCGGCACATCGCGGAAATGAAACTACTCCAGCGGCAGTTCATAACACGCCGCCTCTCGATCGTTCCGAACCAGCAGATACGGCCCGGCGAGTGCCGGATTATTCCACGTCTTGCCCTCCAGTGCGGCAAAGCGAGCCACCTCTTTGTGTTCAGTCGGATCGGCTTCAACCAGGAGGATATCGCCGGACTCGGCCTGAATGAGTAACAGATCATCAACCAATATCAGTTGCCCATGTCCATAACGTCCGCGCTTCCACTTGCGTTGACCGTCATTGATATCAAGGCACACAAGCACGCCGTCGTCAAGCCCGTAGATGTATCCGTCTCGGTGTACGACGTTGGTGAACTTGGCTTTTAGCCGAGGCGTTTCCCACACCAGGGAAACCTGCAAACTATCGTTCTCATTGCGCTGAATCTGAAACAGTTTGCAGCTGATGCCGTAGCCCGTCGAAACGAAAACGCGGTCCCCTGGCAGCGGCACCGGTTGAGCGACACATTCGGTATTCGGCCAGGGATGCTGCCAGAGGATCTGTCCGGTGTGCGGATGATGCGCCACAACGTTGCCTCGATTAAAAATAAGAATTTGAGGGATGTCCGCAAGCGTAGCGATCTGCGGTGAGCTGTACCCCGCCGGATCGCTACCACCGCTCCAAACCCGTTCGCCGGTATCCTTGTGATATGCGACCAGAGACTGACCGTCCGGACCGCCGGCGCTCACGACAACAAGGTCACCGA
>JAPUIP010000473.1 GCA_027296925.1 Candidatus Poribacteria bacterium
TTCGCCCCGTCTTTGAGGCCTTTTTAAAACCGTTTAACGATCTGGGCGCCGCTACTTTAACCATCAGGGATACCGGCGGAACAGACCATTTGGCATTCGATGCGGTCGGATTGCCGGGTTTTCAATTCATTCAGGACCCGATCGACTACGGCACTCGCACACATCACACAAACATGGACGTCTACGATCATGCGCTTAAAAGCGACTTGATGCAGGCTTCGGTGATTATGGCCTCGTTTGTTTATCACACAGCAATGAGGGATGGAAAGCTGCCGCGCAAGCCGCTGCCAAAACCTGAACCGCCGATGGCGAACGGCCTTTAGTCGATTTTCTCGAAGAGCTTGGAGCGATCAATGTCAACTGTATTATCCTTGACCTGGATATCATTAAAAAAATCATGTTACACAGCTAGTTAAATATAATAATTAATCTTGAACCTGTCAAAAATTTATGAATTAATTCTGATATACAGAAAACTTCAAATCCCAAAAAGCAAAGATTTCACGCAAAGACGCGAAGGCGCAAGGGGATCGCAAAGAAAACCTTTTCGTATTCTCTGCGACTTTGCGTGCGCTTTTAATTTTTTTTGGTTCCGGTTTATCCGGGTTAGGTAATTCATTTCTGAATATTACTTCGACGAAGATGAATTAATTGTCGAAGCACTCCGACACAAGACTTGGAATAGGCCAGCAACGTATTGAAGCGAGTTTATCCATGCTTGATGGTGCATCGTAGAGTTACTTTGTCCTCACATCAATACTCGCGACATTGTCATCCGGATTTCGGTCGATCAATTTATAATACGGGTCAACGCTAACCCGAACGGGCTTCCTGGGGACCTCCAAAGTCAGCGTATTCTCACCGCTTTTCAGCTTATGTTTCCTCAAATAAATCTGGATTTCCTTCGTCCCTTCGTCCGTCTGCTCTTCGGCAAATATGCCGACATCTATCCAATCTGCCATCTCAGTTTCCGTTTCCACACCGAGGCTGTCGGCGTAGAGCTTTCTTGCATTCAAACGCACCTTCACCGCGTAACGACCGTTAGCAAGCGGTTGAGACTCAGCCTCCGCGACGCGGTTTTCATACAGCGTGATCTTCTTGAATAGATCGTCCATAACAGAGTGCAAAGTATCCGGTGTTGCCTTTTTCAGCAGGAACAGCAATTCCAGTGCGTTTGGGTAAGGCGCTCCCTGGAACGCAGCGCCCTCGAGGAAGGCACGCAGCACCTCGTTCAACCGCTGTTCTCCTATGTAGCCCTTCAACGCATACATGGCTAAACTGCCTTTGCGATAGTTCAGATAGGGTTGAAATTCCACCCGGTACAGCGGGAGTTCTTTTTCTTTCTCGGCGCTTCTGGCTTTCAAATAATCATCTAAAGCGAATCGTAAGATGCGTTGTATGGTGTCGGAACCGTATTCTTTTTCCATGACCATCATGGCGGAATATTCTGACAGCGTCTCAGAGAGTAGCGCGGTCCCTTGCATGTTGGCCCCGACCAGTTGATGGCCCCACCATTGATGCGCCATCTCGTGGGCAATTATATAAAACGGGTAGTCGATATCGCCTTCCTCAATTTTCGCCACAAATCCGATGGCCTCAGAGTACGGAATGGTCGAGGCGAATGCCTGGGCGTTCCGCACATAGCGTGGAAACTCAATGACCCGAATTTGACGGTGAGGATAAGGCGTGAAGTTTGACGTGTAGTACGCCAAGGAGCTCTTTATAGATTTGATCATTCGGTCAATATTATAGGGATGGTCCTTGTGATAAAAGATCTCGATTTTAACGTCCCGCCACCGATCTTCTCGCACCTCATATCTGCCTGAGAGGATGGGATAAAAATTCACCATGGTCGTATCGGTTCGATAATGAAAATATCTTCTCTCGTTTTCCATCCACGTTTTGCGGAGTGTGCCCGGGGCAAAAGCAATCTGGTCTGCAATCGTACTCACGGTAGCTTCAAAGGTGATCCAATCAGCATCCTTGCCGATAATGCTGTACTGACGCGCCTCCTGATCGTGTAAGTCAGGGAATCTAGGCCTGGTGGGCAAGCCGTACTTCCTGCGTGCTTGATTATTCGCTAGCTCCACGTCCCTGGAATATCCAAAAGCTGGAAAGCCCTCGTTATTGAAAAAGGTGCCGTTTTTGACGATGTCGGTATTCTCGCGAATCGCTGAAAATCCATTTCTTCCCCGCCGCAGATCGAATTCGAAACTGACCTGTTTGCCGGGCATCAAAGGAGCATGCAGGGCATAAATGTAATAGCCGGCTTCGGGATCAGCGAGTATAGGCGGCGCAACCCGACCTGCTATTTTTATGGTTCCAATCGAGTATCCGGAGATCCGTACGTGCAATGAGTCGATGGCATGGTTTGCTTTGTTTTGAAGGAGATAACGTCCTCTAATATCAACCTTGCCTTCTTCAGGGTACAGATCCGCATCAATTTTTACATCGGTAATTTTCGGCTGGACTGTCTGTTCGTATTTCTTGTACTTTTTCTCATAAGCGACCTTCGCCGCGTTTGAATCACCGGCGAGTGCCTCCCCGTTCAGTACACTGGTATTGTAATAAATGGTACTTCCCGTGCCTGCCAAGAGGATGATGATCACCGATAAAGCTAACCTTGTCGGCTTCGTAAAACGGCTTCCCGCCAGTCTGAACCGGTTTCGCAGATTGGTTTCCACCCCACGGTTCCACAGCAGGTTTCCCAAAATGACGAGAGCCGCCGCAAAGATGGCCCAGTAGAAGCTGA
>JAPUIP010000474.1 GCA_027296925.1 Candidatus Poribacteria bacterium
TCCAATACCCATGCCTTGCCCGCATTATGCGGACAGCCGCATTATGCGGACGGTTACTTAGGAAAAATGCGTGGTGTGTACCCGCCTATGGATAAGTGGGTGAGAGAACCTATGGCAGACCAACAAGGATTAGAAGAGATCGTCCTCCTGTTCGATGAAGACGATGCGTCTATTGATTCCGAAATGTTGTTTTCGGAGTTCGAGGCGCTTGCGGACGGATCGCCTGTGGGTGAGATAACGAGCCTGGATCGCATAGCGGCGAGTGTCGTTCATGCGGTTTATGCCCACGTTGGTGCAGGACTCACCGTGCGGGCCATGGTCTTTTTTCAGTTCACTGTGGATGAAAATGGCCAGGTCACAAAAGGCTTCAACCTGCCACTGACTTATCTCTTAGAACAGGCGGGACAAGGACCTGATCTCGGCATGGGTGCGGTGAAGATGGCATCACGTGCGCAATGCCCGGTACCTTGGCACGCAGCAAATCTCTGGGAACCTAAGGGCGAAGGCGATGAGAATTCCGCCATGCTGGTGCAGAAAGCTGTCTGGCGAAACCGACTGTCGCTCAAAGCAAGTGGAACTGTGCAGCCTATGGAGGCCGGAATCGAATTGGTCGCGTACGGAGATGAAGCGCCGTCCGCGGAAAAGATTCGTAAGCTCGAAAACAAGCTTACAGAGTCGTTTGGCGAAGACGGAAAGGTCGGCGTAAAACATCTCATTCCGCAGCAGGGCGAGCAACTCTCAAAAATCTCCGAGAAATACCGGTCTGATTTAGAAGCACAACAGCAAACGTATCTGACTCAGATCCGGGGGCATAAAGATGAGATACAGAAGCTCAAATCCCTGTTACGCAATGAGCAAGAACGCAGTCGACGTCTTCAGGCCATGTTGAGGGGCGAGGTTTGAGACAGGACAGACCGGCTCAAGTAGTCGGCGTACCAGTTACGGATAACAGCACCACTACTAAGAACACCGATACGAAGAACAACACGATTCCAGTAAGAAATCCCAGACCGGCGGCGCGAACGGGGGAGTGTATGGTTCCGCGATGCTCGCGGTGATAGTTGATGGCTGCCCCCTGTAACACTTGTGCGGCAAATCCAGCCAATCCCAGTTGCAGAATCATGATCAATCCGAGATACGCTGGCTCGGCAGGCACCAGGGTTGACAATGCAATGATCAGCATATAACCGGCCACGCCCCAGCGCAGGGTCAGTTTGGCGAGCTTGTTGTAGCCGAGATTCACGTAGTTCAGATAAACAAGGAGTATGCCTGCGGCTAACGAGCCGCAAAAGGTTGCGATCAGGATTCCGTTGACGGAATAAAGAGGTTTTCCGCCCGAAGTCCTCAACTCGGCCTCTGGCGGTCGGAAGGGGTCGTCAGTCATTGGTTTCCAACACACCGCCGAAAGCAATCCGTCCCAGACCTTGGGGCTCGTAGAGCACGTGTACGTTCGCGACCGGGCAATGACAGATTGTCGCGACCGTCTCGGCGACTCTGGAAGCTTCCTCTTTCAGCACATCTGAATCCGCAAGTTGGCGTTTCAATATCTTAACCATCACAGGTTTGATTTCGTACGGCAGAATGCTGTGATTCTCAGCGTAGTGTGTTCGTTGGTGATAGTGAACTTTTACCCAGGTTTGCGCGGACTGGGTCTCGAAGACGTCGCCCAGACTGTCGGCGATCCGTTGAGGCAGGTCTACGGCCATTGGTTCTGATGATTCGTTCTGCAGTATTTCGATATCGACGATAGGCAAGGTGTTTACTCGGCGGCCGCTGCCTTGCGGCGCAAACTTCGAGCTTTGCGCTTCATCTCTTTGTCGGCGGCCGCTTTAGCAGACTCGGTGACGTTGTACAGTTCGAGTAGCGCAATCTCGTTGTCGGTAACTTTTTCCAGAGATAGATCGGTGTAATCCTTCGAGGTTGGGTCTTTGAGCAACGCTCTGCGCACGCGGTGCAACTTGGATACGCGCATGAGCAGCTGATAATTCTTGGAGAAGACGCTCGCCCAGTATTTTGGATAGAACTCGAGAATTGACTCTCTGGGGAACCCACAACGGCGCTGGCGTCGTGATTTCCTGCGGATGAATCCACTCTCCAGCGGATGGACATTCTCGAACATGACGCTCCCGTAGAAGGAAGTAATACCGGCTACCATCTTTCCTGTATTCACGCCTGTTGCACGAGCACGCTTCAGCAAGGTAACGCTATGTTCGTCGCTGTAATAGGTTTCCCATGCTGCGATATAAGCGTCCTCCCATTCCTCCTTGGACATTCTGGGGTGCTCGCAACAAACGTGACACAAATCGTACTTGTTGAGATCCGGCTCCAGGTAAGCACCGGACTCGACCATGTTTTTGTGATCTTCGGAGCCGGGCAACGGAGTCAGGTAGAAAAACTCCAGCAGATCGATGGGAATCTCGCGCTTGAGGATCTCAATGTGGTGGAGGATCGATTCTTTGGTATCGTTCGGAAAACCCAGGATGTAACCGGCAATCGTAAAGACACCCAGGTTCTTCCAGGCTTGAACCATGGTGCGGTATTCGGTAATTCGATTCTGACGTTTTTTGACTTCCTGCAGATTTTCCGGATTGATGTTCTCCAGGCCGATGAACACACGCTTCACACCGGCTTCGACACATTTGTCGATGAAGTTCGGAATTTTGTGGCACAACGTATCAACCTGAATGACGAGGTTGAAGCGAATATCCACCTCTTCTTTCAAGCTGATGAGACGGTCGAGGATCTCTTCCCAGTTGCGGTTGCGTGCGAAGTTGTCGTCGGTAATGAAAAAACGCTTCACTCCCTGAGACAG
>JAPUIP010000475.1 GCA_027296925.1 Candidatus Poribacteria bacterium
GATTGACCTTTCGGTCGTTGGATTGCCTAATAATCATAGGCGTCGTAGTAATAGCTGGAAAAATGTCGAATGTAATAAACGACTGTGTCGCCGGCCTTCCGAATATCGTATTCGATGGCTTCACCGTTCTCGTCAAAGAGCATACAGGGCAGATGCGCGTACTCATTCTTCAGCCTCAGCTTGGACGGTCGATCAAAGTAGCATCCGGAGGGACCAAAGGTGAATATCATCCCACTGAGCTCTCCCGCCTCGTCGAACACTTCAATCATCTCCACGGTGATCTCAACGGAATCGAGCCCGTGTTCAGCGAGATAGCCATCGAGCCCACCGTTTCGGACTCTGAAGTTGGCGTTCGGATTCAGCCGGATCCGTTTGCCATGCGTACCAATGACTTTACTGTTATAGTAGGTTGTCGCCCAAGCCGTACACAATGCGGAGACTAAAATCAGACAGCTAATCGCTGCGAATCGAAAGTGGGTGTTGAAAAGCTTCTTAAACATCTGAAAATCCTCCTTGCCCGGCGAGTGGGCGTTTGATGTAAAAAAATAAGGGAGAAGTTTAGCCTATCTGATCAGGTTGCCTGTTTTGATTATTCCGTATTCAGGCAGGCAGGTATGAGCAACATGTATGCCAAAACCCTAGGGCCGAGGCCTGAGCTCCCGCTTCAGGTGGACCTGAGTCTGGACCTCAGACATAGACTGGGTTGTCTAGGGCCAAAGATGTATTGCCCACTCAGGTCGGCATTTGGATTTTCGCCTCTCTCAAGCTGAAGTTGTGCGGATATGTCACACAAATTTTGTGACATATTCGCATGTTACAGGTGCTATATGAGACAAAACGTCACATTATGGACATCGAGTGTTCGGCTCGGTGGGAACCTCGCCCTCCCCACCAAACGGATCTCGCTTCGTTTCCGCCTTGGGAAACTGAAGGATCTGGATCCGGTGTTGCCCCGATTAACCATCAGGTCTAGGCCCTACGCCTGTCAGGCCGTGGAAAAAGGATCATGAATCCTTTTCGCCTTGACATCGTTGATACTCAAGAAAAGAAAAATCGAGAAAGGAAGAATAAACATGCCGGAATATCTCGGAATCTCATTGAATATCGCCCGACCAAACATCCCAATCTCCAGCGATCCATCCGTGGTTTACGCGCTCGTTAAGCTCGTTCCCGATGCGATGACAGCCGCATCAATCGAAGCGGCACCGTGCAACGTTGCGCTCGTTATCGACAAATCCGGATCGATGTATAATGAGGATCGACTCAAGCACGTTGTTCGCGCTGCGTGTGCCGGCGTCGAAAAGCTATCCGAGCGTGACATCCTCTCGGCCGTTGCATTTTCGGGGAAGGCGCAGGTTTTTATCGAGCCCACACCCGTGACCGACCACGCCCGGATACAAGAGGCAATCCGACAGATCGACTCGGTTCGCGCCGGCAGTGGCACCTGCATGGACTTCGGCATGGCAAGTGGTGTGGAGGTGGTACGTAAGAACTTCTCCACAGACTACCTCAACCGCGTGCTTGTCCTCACGGATGGCGAGACGCGGCATGAGGACAAGTGTCGATCGATC
The DNA here is from genome assembly GCA_027296925.1 of Candidatus Poribacteria bacterium. Taxonomy (GTDB): domain Bacteria; phylum Poribacteria; class WGA-4E; order WGA-4E; family PCPOR2b; genus JAPUIP01. The sequence goes on from JAPUIP010000475.1 coordinate 1,572, forward strand.
GCCAAGCAAGAAGCTGAAAATGGGCTCTCCTTCTCCACCTTCGGGGTTGGATCGACGTGGAACGAAAAACTCCTCATGGAGATCGCCGATTGTACCGGCGGCAATTCGCACTACATTCGGAACGCTAGCGACGCCGATACGATTTTTGACGACGAGTTCGATCAGATTACCTCCGCGAAGTTCACGAACGTTCGGCTGAACCTGCGAGTCGTGCGTGGCGTCACCGTGCGCCGCGTTTCGCGCATCTATCCCGAAATCAGCGTTCTGCAGCCGGAGGCAATCGACGATAAAAGCTATGAGGTCCCTTTCCGCGCCATCAACGACGAGGAGCTCTTGCTCTTCGATCTACTTGTCGATCCGAAGCCCGCGGGGAGTTTTCGCCTTGGACGCCTCGTGGCGCAATACGATGTGCCGTCGGAAAATCTCCACGCCCAAAAGACGAGCGAAGTGGGGGTCTTCGTCAACTACACGAGCAACATGGACGCGCTCGGACATATCAACCCTGAAGTGATGGGTTACGTGGATCAGATGAATGGACACATTTTGCAGGATAAAGCGCAGGAAGCGATCGAACAAGGGGAGATGGCACGCGCGACACAACTTCTCCAGAGCGCGCAGGGCATCACCCAAAGGCTCGGCAACGCCAAGCTCACGCAGCGACTCACGGAAGCCCTCACCGAGCTACAGGCTACCGGTGCGTTGAGTGATGACACCCGGAAAACGATTACGTTCGCATCCCGCAAGACGACTCGACTTGAGGCGGCAGGATAGCCACCTTCAAAGCTGCATCACGGATTCAGTAAAGCCCATGGCGACCACTGTTCACACAGCAACGAACGCTCGGAGGATAATCATGTACACCATTACGCCATCTCGAATCCTTGCGGTACTGCTCTTTTACGCCGCACTCTTCAGTTATCTGATACAAGAGATCCTTCGCTTCGCTCAGGATGACATATTGAATGAATTCTGTCCAACTACTTAGCTATGAACTGTCCGTCATGCGGAAATCAGATTCTATCGGGTGAGGCCTTCTGTAGCCAATGCGCGGCTCCGGTTGGGTCGATTGTACCACTCGCGCCTGAAACCGCTCAACTCTGTCCGAGTTGCAGTACAAACAATCCACTTGCATCGAAGGGCTGTCGCATCTGTGGCACAGAACTCCAACGGCTGCTTGGACAAGGCAAACAGATCCGCGGCTATCGGATCGAGCGGGTGCTTGGCTGCGGTGGCTTTAGTGCGGTGTATCAAACGATAAAGGCGGGGAGCACCTACGCGATCAAAGAGATTCCAATCCGCGACGCTTCAGCGCAACACCTGTTCGACTTTGAAGCGAAGATCATGGCGTCTTTCTCCCACCCAAATTTGCCCGAATTCTTCGAGCACTTTTCTGTCGTGGATACGCGAGGCAACATTACCGAACAACGCAACTACATCGTCATGGAGTCCATTGAAGGGGAAACCCTTGACGCTAGAATCCAGGCGGCGGTCGCTCATAACACCTTTCTCAAAGAGTCGGAAGTCCTCTCCTGGGGCGTGAAGTTATGTGAGCTATTGGAAGAACTGCATCAACATGCGATTGTTCACCGCGACGTTAAGCCTGAAAATGTGAAGATTACGCCAGAGGGCGAACTCAAGCTGATCGACTTCGGGATTGCGAAGGTTTATAATCCGCTTAATCTGAAAACGCGGACGAGTGCGCATGGGTTTGGCAGCCAAGGTTATGCCCCACCAGAGCAGTATACAGGCAAAACCGATGCGCGTTCGGATATCTACGCTTTAGGCGCGACGATGTATCATCTGCTCACGAACGTCCGCCCGGTGGATTCCAGTATGCGGGCTGCGCAAATCCAGAAGCTTGAACCAATCCGCAAACTGAATCCGAAGATTTCTAAGGAACTCGAACAGGCAATCCTCAAGGCGATGTCCCTGAAAACTGATGCCCGTTATCCGTCAATGCGGGATTTCAAAGAAGCGTTGTCGGGACATGTGAAACAGCAACTGTTCGAGTGTCCACGCTGCCGGGTGATGAACGATCCGGCAGCGGGCGCTTGTGTGTCGTGCGGGACTCAGTTTGGGCAGCTTGAGACCTTCGTGATGCGAAGTGGAGAGACAGTTGTGGGTATCGAGAACTTTGCGCGGATGTGCGATGCGCACTGGGCCGATGCTGTCCATCATCTGCAGAACGGGGATTTTGAGGCGTGGCTGGCGGCACAAGGACGTGGCGACCTCAAGGCGGTGATGGAAAAATGCAAGCGGCAAGAGAAAGATCCGAATTTCGCGCTGGAGCTGTTTCTCCAGAAGGCGAAACTCGTTAAGGCACGGCACAAGCCGTTTAAGCTCTCCAACGGCGCGGTGGTTCGACGGTTAGCAGATCTCGCGGATGTCTGTGATCAGCACTGGGATGTTCTCAGGAAGCATTTCCACAGCCGCGATATGGAGCGGTGGTTGCTGACGTGGGCGCGCCAGGATCTCATCGAGCTGCAGACGGAAATTAAGCAACAGGTCAAAGATCAGGATATTGCCCTTGAGATGTTTCTGGAGAAGGCGGGAGTTGTCAAACGTCCACGCTTAAATGCAACGCTGGAGGAAGATTGGGGGGCAATTCCACTCGGCACCGTTGAAGCGAAAACGATCACGCTGGAGAACCGGTCACGTGGACGACTTTACGGCGAACTGCGACTCCTTACAGATCTGCCCGGCCTCACGCTCGAACGCGAGGGATTTCAAGGCAATCGGAATCAGATTCAGATTCGACTCGATACAAGCCAATGTAAAGCGAAGAAAACGTATCGAGCAATCGTACAGATTCAAAGTAACGGCGGGACAGTCGAATTGCCGATCCGCTTTCGTGTGGAACACCCGTGGACAGAGCTCATCCTGAGCACGGGAATGTGGGCAGGCATCATCGGCGTGTTGACTACCGTACTGCGCCTCGGACTTTACGGCATCGGTTACAACCGCTATTTCGGATGGAGTAACATACCCTTCTGGCATATCAAGCGGTTGATGTCACTCCCTGTCCCCGTTTTCCTGATCGTGGGGGGAATCTCAGCATTAGCCCTCATCGTGGCTCTCAGCAAGATCGCTCAGAAAATCCGATGGTATTTCATTATTCCATTGACCATCGTTTCATGGGCAGGGCTCAGTGGCGGCTTAATCTGGGGTGGCATCAACGGCTACTACGGCGTCATCTGGATCTTACAGCGGATCGGCGTCGGCATCGAGTGGGGCGATGCCGCCTGGCAGTTGCTCTCGCCGTGGGCGCTCACCGGCGCAGCGGTGGGAATCGGTGTGGGAATTTATCGAAAAGCCGGCACCTACGGACAATGGTGGTTCGTGCCGCTCAGTATTCTGCTTCCCGTCGCCGAGCTGATTTCGCTCATGCACATCGGACAGGGCGATTATACGCTGAAGTTAATTTCTGCCCTCATACGCTTATGGGGTGAGGCGTGAGCCATACGCTCAAAACACCATCTCGATAAACCCAAGGCTCTTCTTATCAAGCGCGTTCAAGTCCGGAACCTCGAATCGGTTGCCATCTACATCAACCAGAAGCAGGCGGCTTTCTGAAAGCCACTGCGCATTTTCGGAGACGTTCCGTACGACAAACTCCCGCCGGCCCCGGTCGGTCTCGACGTCCCAGTACCCTACCCCAAACTCATTGCGAAGCGAGTGGATGCGGTCAATAATAGCGGTCAAGTATCTCTGGTCGAGTTCCTCCTGGACGATGCGACGAGACTCCGCGTCCAGGACGTTCGGATCCGTGACCATGCAAATGACCTCGTTCTTTTCGTCCAGAAAGCAGATATACCGCGACGGCTGGGAGAGTGGCGCCGCACGGACGATCCTCACCTTGAGGTAGGAACGGTCCCCCTCGATCGTCATCCGCAACGCCCAAGGCGGTTTGCGGAACAGCCGAAGATCTCTCGCATCCACATGTTCCGGATGAGTCACCTGAATCGGCGTCACTGCCCTCTCTGCATCTGATTTGGCTCGGATAATTTCGTTTCCTTCAACTGCCATAGTGTCCTCCAGCATTGTGTTAGCCGCGGTGGCCAAATTCGACGACCAGCTCGGGGCCGTCGCCGTATGGTTCGTCCGCATATCCTCCCCAGCGGTTGAGGATTTTGAAGCCGTGGTCGACGATTAACTGCTCGAACTGTTGGGGATAGTAACATCTCATGACAATTTTAAGGACGGTCTCCCGCTGCAGTGCATTTTCTTGATAGGTTCGATATATCAATTCAGGATATAGTACAAGCTTCTCCGATTCCATGCGAGGACGTCTATCATGACAGGTTATCTGTACTTTCCCAACAGATTTTTCCCAGCTGAATTTCTCTTCCATCGTACACCAATTTTTGCGCAGACCGTCCGCATCCCGATTGGGATGAAAAACGTTCAAGATACAACTGCCATCCCGCGAAAGATGCGCCCCAATGCAGTCAAACAGTCCATTCACTTGATCGTCTGTCTCAAGGTTTTGAAGGACACGGAAAGGAGCGATGATGAAGTCAAACGTGCGGTCGAGAGAGAAGTTCGTGATGTCCGCGACTTCGACAGAGGCTTTGTCCTTCGGAATGTTGGCACGCTGCAGTTTCTGGCGGCAAATTGAAAGCATAGCTTCGGATATATCCAGCCCATGAATATATCCACAATAGTCCGTCAGCGGCAAGAGGACGCGCCCCGTTCCACAGCCCAGTTCAAGGACAGAAGCATCCTTTGAAGGAACACGACTCTGGTAAAATGGAATGTCATCAAACGGACTGGGCTGTAAGTCGTAGTATTGGACAGCTTCAACTCGGATATCCATAGTAATCTGCTTCCGTTGTTCGAGACGTGAGGTGTGATTTACGATTCTTGTAGGTCAAGGGGAATTGAATACCTTCTATTGACGATTGAAAACTCAGCGGGCTCGGGACTAAGAAGCATGAATGTCCGATACGCGTCCGAGCACGGCAGCGTGGATGAATCTTCAATCTTCAATTTCAATTTCTTTGTCGTCCTTTCCGCCGCCGACCGCCATAATTGCCGTTGTTTCTTGCTGGGTATGAACCAGATTGTAGAAGAGCCCCTTTCGATCCATCAACTCTTCATGCGTGCCGACCTCCGCAATCTTACCGTCGTCCAGCACAACCAACCGGTCCGCGTTGCGCAACGTTGAGAGCCGGTGGGCGATGGCAAAGGTGGTTCGACCTTTGACCAACCGAGCGATGGCCGTCTGAATCTTTTTCTCGGTCGGGGTATCGAGCGAGGAGGTCGCTTCATCAAGGATCAGGATCTTGGGGTCATGCAGAATCGCTCGCGCGATGGAGATTCGCTGCTTCTCACCGCCGGAGAGTTTGTTCCCACGCTCACCGACCATCGTATCATAGCCGTCTGGCTTGGCGACGATGAACTCATGCGCTTCAGCAGCCATCGCTGCCCGAACGACCTCGTCAAAGGTTGCATCCGGCTTCGCATAGCGTATGTTATCGGCAATCGTGCTGTTGAAGAGGGTGGGTTCCTGGTGCACCAGCCCAATATTGGAGCGCAGGTCCTCAAGACGGAGCGCCCGTATATCCACCCCGTCGATCTCCAAACTTCCACGATTGATATCATAGAACCGGCAAATCAGGTTAATGATCGTGCTCTTGCCGACGCCAGATTTGCCCACCAGGCCGATCATCTCGCCCGGCGCAACATCCAAGTTGATTTCTTTGAGAACAGGCTTGCCGGGGTCGTAACCAAACGCGGTGTCCTTGAAGGTCACTCGTCCTTCGATGTCGGGCATTGGTATCGCATCCGGGGCATTGAACGGCTCGGTTGGCGTGTCCATAACCTCGAAGATTCGCTCGGCGCCTACAAACGCTCGCAGCATGAAGTTGTAAACCTCGCCGAACCACTGAAGGGGACGGTAGAGCATCCAGAGGTAACTGATAAACGCCACCAACTCACCCAGTTTCAAATCTCCGCCAAGAAGCTGCTGGCCACCAAAATACCAAACGAAGAACACACCGAAACTCATCAGGAAGTTTGTTATCGTGAAGAACACGAACCATGCCCGATCGGCGCTGACGCTCACCTGACGAAGTTCGTCGTTTCGTTCATCAAAACGTATGCTCTCTCGCTTTTCTTGGGAGAAGGCTTTCACCAATCGAATCCCTGTGATTGACTCGTTTAGGTGGGCGGAGAAACGCCCCCACTTGGTAGACCAGCGACGCCAATAGCGTTCCATACGCGTCCAGATCAGCATTCCCCCCAAAACGATTGGCGGCACGGGGAGCAGCACATAAAGGGTGAGTAGCCAATTTTTGTATAGTAGCAGCGCAAAAATCCCCAGTAGCAACAAAATGTTAGAAAAAATGAAGGGAACGTCGAAGGCGATGTATTCCTCCAGGCGGTCCGCATCGTTGGTCATTCGGGATATGAGCGCTCCCACTTTGCGTTTGTCGTAAAACCGCAAAGGCAGAAACTGAAGGCAACGATAAAGCTCAGCCCGGATGTCCGCGGAGGCACGAAAGCCCAGCCAACTACTCAACGCTGTGCGCCCCACCTGGGAAAGCCAGCTTAGCAGGCGAATCCCGAAAAGCCCCGCCACGAGCCACACAAGCAGTACGAAGTTTGACCGTGGTGTGAGGACATCGTCAATGATGCGCTGCGTGATGAACGGTGGAAGCAACTCTATCAGTGCGCCAACCACCGAGACCACCA
>JAPUIP010000476.1 GCA_027296925.1 Candidatus Poribacteria bacterium
TCTCAGTGCGACGGGGGCGCAAGCTATATGTGCCCCATGGTTACACGGTATTGCAGCAGGGCGACCGGGTGACCGTCTTTGCCACTCATGACAGCATACCACTGGTGCGCCAGCGTTTGACGGGTCAGCCAGCGGGGGATAGCGAGCCAGAGCAACGCCGGGCCCCGGATCGCGAGATTCGCGTTTGTGATCTGATTCGCACAGACTACGACTTTGTTTCTGAACTCACGCCACTGTCACATATCATCGAACTCGAAGAAAACAGTTCGACAATCGATTATCTTGTCCTTGACGCGGAGGGGAATTTTGTGGGGATGCTCCCGTTTCAGGCGTTTCGATCGGTATTGTCGCAAGACGCAGTATACCCCCTCGTGATCGCCCGCGATCTACTCACAACAGATATGGATGCGCTGCTGCCCACATATACCTTAGCGGATGCCCTCGACAAATTTGGACAACACGATTTCGATTGTTTGCCTGTAATAGAACCCAAAAACCCGCGTAAGCCCATTGGTATTGTCAGACGTTTCGACCTGATGGAGCGTTACAGACAGGCGCATCTCGGAAATCAGTAAATCCTATGAGAAGGCGCACGATAATATGAAATGGCGGATGCTATTGATCCTCTCAGTCGCAGAGCTACTCGGTATGGCATTGTGGTTCTCAGCTACCGCCGTCACTCCCGCATTAGCCGATGAGTGGCAGCTCACCGATGCGAGTAAAGCCTGGCTAACGATGTCCGTACAGATTGGGTTTGTTGTCGGGGCACTGCTCAGCACGCTGCTGAATCTGTCGGACATCTTCAACGCACGTTATCTATTTTCCATCTGTGCGTTTATCGGCGCCGCCTTCAACGGTACAATCGGTTTATTCATCGGCAGCATCGGCCCTGCCCTTGTGCTGCGTTTCCTTACGGGGGTTTGCCTCGCTGGGGTCTATCCGCCGGGCATGAAGATTATGGCGACGTGGTTTAAAGAAGGGCGCGGCATGGCAATTGGAATGCTTGTGGGGGCCCTAACTGTGGGGTCGGCTTCGCCTCATCTGTTGAAGGTGCTTGGCAGCCCAAACTGGCGTCAACTGATGTTTGTGGCTTCAGGCTCATCCGCTCTAGCTGGACTGCTCTGCTTACTGTTTGTCAAAGATGGCCCATACGACAGCAAGGGCGCAAAATTCGATTGGCGTTTCGTCGGAAGGGCGTTCAAGGATAAGGGCGTGCGACTGGCGAATTTTGGTTATCTGGGACACATGTGGGAACTGTACGCGGTGTGGACGTGGTTGCCGATTTTTCTCCTGGAAAGCTTCAAGGCAAGCGGCTTCGCTAATGTCTACACTTGGGCGGCTATCGGCGCGTTCGCTGTGATTGGGGTGGGTGGAATTGCCTGTGTCATCGCGGGAATACTCGCTGATCGCTACGGTCGAACGACAATCACGATTGTGTCGATGCTCATCAGCGGTGGTTGCTGCGTCACTGTCGGCCTGCTATACGGCGGTTCGCCGGTTGCGTTAGTGGGGCTTTGCCTGATTTGGGGATTTGCGATTATCGCCGATTCGGCCCAATTTTCTGCGAGCATCACAGAATTGTCAGAACCGGCATATGTCGGAACGGCATTGACGATCCAGACATGCGCCGGCTTTCTGCTAACGCTTGCCTCCATTCGTCTTGTCCCCGTTTTCGTCGGTTGGTTCACTTGGCGTTGGGCGTTTGCGCTGCTAACCGTTGGACCAATCTTTGGCATACTGTCGATGTATCGTCTCAGGCAGCTTCCTGTTGCGGTGAAAATTGGTGGAGAACGGCGAGTGGAAACGGGTAACTAATTTTCAAGATTAAAATTGTCATTCTGAGCAGCGCGAAGAATCTCATGCCTGTCCGAAGTACAGATCCTTCGCCCCACGGGATACCCTATCAGCCTAGGGCAGGCCTCGAAGCTCCCCCTCAAAGTTCGGGGCAAGCTCCTCGAAGCTTACCTCGAAGCTTACCTCGAAGCTCGGCACAGGCGGCACAGGCGCGACAGGCGGCACAAGTTTTCCTTCGGTCACTTCTCTCAGAGCCTGCACTGAGCTTGCCGAAATGATGACAGATTGAAGCGGTATTTTGCTAATGAAAATTAGTTAGGGAGTAACGAGTTGTGCGTTCTGCTCATCACACATCCGGCGTTACTTATTATGTTTTACCCAAGTGGCTCTTAATCGGGGTCATCCTCGTCAGTGCAATGTATCCTTCCCAAACCCGAATCCAGGCGGAGGAAGCGTCATCCGAGATGGTCCTCATCCCCGCCGGCACTTTTCAGATGGGGAGCGATAGAGGCAGACCCGACGAAACGCCTGTGCACCAGGTTTGGGTGGATGCGTTTTATCTCGATCGATACGAAGTAACCAACGCCGATTATCAGACGTTCATCCTGGCGAATCCTCAGTGGCAAAAGTCAACCGTCAAGGTACGGGACTATCTCAAACATTGGGAGGGCAACGATTTTTCCCCCGATATGGATCAGTCCCCGGTGACGTATGTCACTTATGGAGCGGCGCAGGTGTACTGCGAGTGGCGCAGCAAACGTTTGCCTACTGAGGCGGAGTGGGAAAAAGCTGCGCGAGGTGGGAAGCGGGACATACTTTATCCGTGGGGAAATCAGGTAGACTCGAAGGCGGCAAACTACGATGCGAGGGGCATTCGCAGCGGTGGCGTCAAAAATATGCGGCGCTATCTCAAACCGGTTGGCGCATTTCCCGCGAATGGCTACATGCTCTACGACATGGGCGGAAACGTCTCGGAATGGTGTGTGGACCGATATGTCCCACATTATCAGCGTCATGATGTGACCCCCCAGATGCCCGCCGCAAAGGGGCCGTTTGTCGTCCGGGGCGGGAGTTGGTTTGATTCGATATTCGATATTCGATGCGTTGCGCGTGCTTATGCGCTCTCCGGCGCATACTATCACATCGGCTTTCGGTGTGCCAAAGATGCGGAAAAGAGTTGAGGAAGGATCAGCCCTCATGTTTGATAGACGAAAACACATTGCAGGTTCTGGGGACGGAATAGACACCGTCGCAACCGCTGCGGATCTCATTGCTGAAGCTCAGAAACGTACCGATGAATGGAAGCAACGGGCGAAAACCCGCCACAAAATCGTGGGAGTTCGGACCTGGCATATCAACCTGAATCCCGCCGCGATGGCGTCGATGCCTTTTTCGCAGGAAGATCGACAGGTTCAAATGCCTTCTGGATCAAGGAATGCGCATGTTGATTGGCGAGGGCCATTCGCGGCGCAGGCCGGCGCCCTGATGGTCGAAATCACAACGGATAAGGGGTTGAAGGGATATGGGCTTGGCGGGGGTGGGCTCGCCGGCGCCCTGATCATCGACCATCACATGAAGTATTTTGTACTGGATCGCGATCCGCTCGATGTGGAGGTGCTCTGGGACGAGCTTTATCACATCACATCGATCTATGGCCGGCGGGGGGTCGTCATTTATGCTTTAAGTGGAATCGACCTTGCGCTGTGGGATCTCTGCGGCAAGATTCTGGAGGCGCCGGTTTATAGTTTGATAACAGATCAACCACGGCTCAAAATACCGGCGTATGCCACCGGCACGGACGTGGGTTATTATGTGACACATGGTTTTTCGGCGTGTAAGCATCCCCTCCGAAACGGTCCACCCCAAGGCGAAGAAGGGTTTGCGCAAAATCTTGACACCATCCGCAAAGCGCGGCAGGCGGTGGGCGCTGACGTAGAACTGATGACGGACATCTATCTGCGCTGGGATGTGGATTATACCCTTCGTTTCGCCGAAGCCGCCGACGATGTGAATCTGAAGTGGATTGAGGAGCCCATCGCCCTTGATGACTACGCGGGTATGGCGAGACTGGTTCGTGAGGTCGATTCTACCTGGATTGTCTCCGGCGAGCATGAGTTCACGCGCTACGGATTTCGGGAACTGCTACGCTGGAAGGGGGCGGACATGATTCAACCTGACATCAGTTGGGCCGGTGGCTTCGGCGAATGTATCAAGATTGCCAACGAAGCCGCAGCACAGGACATTCCGACCTGGCCGCATCAGGGAGGAACGCCGTGGGGCTTACACCTGATCGCCTGCCTCCTAATGCCGTGTATGGCGGAAACCTTCGGTCCCTCACGCCAGGCGCCCGAGAATGCGCTTTACCGCCTCCTGCGTCCCACGCCTCGCGATGGCTTCTTTACGCTGGACGATAGGTCCGGCTTTGGTGTGGAGATCGACGAGAAATTGCTGGATGCCTACACCGTGGATCGCCTCTGAAGATTGTCGGCAAGCAAAGAAAAAGCGGTTTCTCTCCCGATCTGACATTCACATTGATTGTTCTCAAACCCACGTGGGGACCTCAGCCCCACTGCCGCAGATCGAGCAGCACCCCCAGGTAATTTTCCTTCTCGTCGAGTAACCCCCGATAGGCTCTATCCGCAGCAGACACCGGGAGTGTATGCGTCAACAGGGGCGCAACCTGGAGTCGCCCATCAGCAATGAACTCCAGCATCAGCGCATTCGGATCTGGATCGCCGTACTGCGTTGCATCGGCTTGACGACTGCCGTGCGCACCAATCAACGATACGCCGGTGCGATGCAGATCAAAGTAGAGGTCAATCTCTGCGCTTCCCCTCGGACTGCCTAACAGCACGACCTTTCCCATCTGTGCGGCAATCCGGATCGCTTCCGGCGCAACTTGCGGATTTCCGGTCGCCTCCACGACAATCTGACAGCCTGCGCCGTCTGTCAGGTCATCCACGCGCGATCGGAGATTGTCTTCCGCCGGATTCACCAGGACATCAATGCCGCATTGCGTGGAAATCGCCAACCGCTCCGGCACCGTGTCAATGCCGATGACCTTCCGCGCTCCGGCACATCGCATCAGTTGGGCCGCAAGGTTGCCAATTAGTCCCTGTCCGAACACGGCAACGGTGTGTCCGAGCCGCACCTCCGACAGCCGTACCGATGTTAGTGCGATGTTTGCCAGCGCGACAAAGGGCATGTGCTCGGCCGGCAGCCGGCCAGGCGCTTTCAAGACGGGATGTTCTCCCGATACAATTGCATGCGAGGCGTGCTCTGCTCGCGTGAATACCATATCTCCCTCTTGTACCCCTTTAACGCCTTCACCCACTTGCAATACTCGACCCACAGCGGCATATCCGGGGCGGAAGGGAAACTTAGCGTAACCGAATTCCGGGAGTGGAAACCCCACGTGGGTCTCCGTAAACATCGCCAATTCAGTGCCCGGGCTAATCAGTCCGTAGCAGTTTTCGACCAAGATCTCCCCCGGCCCTGGCGCCTCTGGGAGCTCGAATTCTTCAATCTCCACCTGCATCTTCCCTGGAAAGACCAGTCGCTTCGCTTTTCGCATTCGACGTCCTCTTTTGTGATTTGTGTTATCGTTTCTATAGGTTCTCTCATATCGATATTGTATAGCTGAACAGCTTCGCATGCTGGAGTGTAAAACGGAGTTTGATCCGCCGACCTGTCAAATCCGCGAAAGGCTTGTCGAACGAGGCCTCTGCCGCGATATGGTTTTCGTGAATGGGCTGAGACCGCTCGTATCCCTTGACCGGCCGTCCACTTTCCGCGAGGACACTGACGACCAGTTCGCCATCCCCGGCATCGACATTCACGTGCAAACGGCTACCGCTCGCACTGAGAGGCTTCGTGGTCACCCGACCTGCACGGTTGCCGGCGTCCAGAGAAATGTATCGGTCGGGCCGGAATCGCACGCAGCCAATCGCCTGCAAGGGATGCCGCTTGCCCGCCTCGATTAACCGCCGCTGCTCAACCATCCATCGCTGATCCACCGATGGGTGCGGGAGATTCCCGGAAGAGTAGTACTGATACATCCACTCCCCAACGCGCACGGGAATGCTGTCGAAGTGTATCATCGCGCAGTCTTGCGTCCCGGCTTCGCCCCGGGCGATCCACGGCTGACGGTCGCCGAGCCGCTCCCAATGCACGAGGTCGCGGCTATACACGAGTTGCGTCTCCATGATGCCGTGCTGATTCCACATGCTATGCTTGCTCATGTCCATGCTGACGTCGAAGACATAGAGCGCACCGAGGAAGACGTTGCCCACCGCCCACGGCTGCATGGTGTAGAATTCACAGTGGTAATCCGCCGGATCTTTGTAATGGATGATTCCGTCCGCATAAGCCTTGTCCAGGCGTTCGCGGCCCATCTCATCGTCGATGAGGTCCGGCGCCAGCACCAGGCAGGGCCGCGGCCAGTCCAGCATCAAACGGGCGCGGTTCGGGGTAGAATTTGCAAACGTCATCCCAACGGATCGCCGCCGGAACCGACCAACGGTGACGTGCAGGCGTGGGAAAGCCACATATCGCCCGGGGACGTCATCACGCATCATAGGAAAAGCGGCGTCGGCAACCAGGAAGGTGCCGGTGTCGCCCACGTTGTCGCTGATGCCGGGCTCTTCATCCGGATTGTCTGCCGTACTCCAGGTCAGTCCGTCCGCGCTGAAGATTGGCAGATACCGCTGACGCCACTCGCCGCCCGGAATCCACGAGACCGTCCGGTATAGCTTATCCTCGCCTTCACTGACCGTGGATTCGGGACAGTAAAATACCGCCCC
>JAPUIP010000477.1 GCA_027296925.1 Candidatus Poribacteria bacterium
AACGAACAATCCGAGTCCACTTCAGTGGACTTAAGCTATCAGCCCGATCTTTAGATCAGGGCTAAGTGAAAAAGTCGTAACATCAATCGATTTTTGAACCCGCCCAAAACAAGAGGAGCATAACAATCTTATGTATGTTGAAGGGCTTTTATCTTCGTTGACCCGTGTGAAAAAGGCGCGTTCTCTACGTGTCTCCTCGTGGGACACGACCGGTAGAAATAGCGATGCCTGGAACATTGAGCCTGGCGAAACGCGAGTGCTTGCTGAACTCAAGGGGCCCGGCTGTATCAACCACATCTGGATGACCCAGCGCGACGGCTACCGGAACGTCCTCCTGCGGTGCTTTTGGGATGACGAAGCGCATCCCAGCGTACTCTGTCCCTTGGGCGATTTTTTTGGCTTGGGACACGAGATTGTGAATTCTTACGATTCACTGCTGTTTTCGGCATCAACAAACGGGAACAACCAATTCAACACTGGCTGTGCGCTGAACTCCTACGTGCAGATGCCCTTCAACAAGTCCGCACGGATCGAGCTTGTCAACGAGGGTGATAAACCCCACCGGCAATACTTCTACATCGATTCTGAGCGGTATGATCAATCCCTCGATGATGACGTTGCCTACTTCCACGCACAGTTTCGTCGAGAGAATCCGTGTGACGGGTGGGGTCATGAGATTCGAGTCAACACGCCTGAAGCCAACATCGTCAACACGGAAAGGCTTGCCTGGGATAACAACTACCTGATCCTCGAAGCGGCCGGCAGAGGACACTATATCGGCTGCAACCTCTCCGTCACCAATTTTCAAGGGACATGGTGGGGCGAAGGGGATGACATGATCTGGATCGATGGCTATAAATGGCCTCCCGAGCTCCACGGCACCGGCTCGGAGGATTATCTCAACCAGGCGTGGGGAATGCAGCCCAATGCCTTTCGGCACAACGGTTCGTCGATCTACGAGCGTGATACCAACGGCTACCAGACGTCGTATGTGTTTCATCTTGAAAATCCGATTCGATTTGAGAAGGAAATTCGCGCGACCATTGAGCATGGACATGGCAATCATCTCCGTAATGAGATGGCCTCTGTGGCGTACTGGTACCAACTTGAGCCCCATAAACCGTTCGGTGTTCTACCTGTCGCGCAGCGAAAACCAGTCCTTAGGGATGAAAGTGGGGAATGGATGGTTGATGCGGCCGCAGAAACGCCACAATCCGAACCGGTGCTAAACGATGAAATGAAGCAGATGAAGGCGCAATGGGCGGAAAAACAGAAGAAGCCGTGATACATAAGGACCTAATATGTGGTGCTTAATAACGCAATACTGCCCCAAAAAATCGAAGGTCCGGTGAATCCAGAAAGGTGATTGCAGATGAGCAGACCTAAAAAGACCTGCAAACATTCGCGACTGATTGATGGGGCACGTTATATCTGGTACGCACGCAACCTTTGGAAGCTCGCGGAGGGGCTGCCCGTCAAGGAAGTTGACATCAGTGCAATTCGTGAACTCGACGCAGATTGCTGGTTTGGTGACGGATATGTGCCAACGATTCGCAAAGTCGCGGAACATTGTAAGAAGATTATCGACGCCGACCTCGATTATCCGATTATCCTGAATGCGGATGGATACCTGATGGACGGCGGTCACCGAATCGCCAAGGCACTGATTCAGGGACAGACCAAAATCAAGGCAGTCCAATTTGAAATCATGCCAACTCCTGATGTTATTGTGCCGACTGAACCTTGAACGACTGAACTTATCATGGATTACGTTTCACTTATTCACCACTATTTTTGGAGGATTTGAATGCAGACAACTTTTCAAGCGTTCTTGGCATTGACACTGATTCATGCCAATGAAACGGGGGACGATCCAGAAAATCTACCCGACGAAGTTGTGCAAGACGACCTATCGACCGAAGAAGCAAGCGAGCAAGAAGTCGCTTCCGATAATGACAAAACGGAGGACGCGGACTCAGCGGTTGAGCACCGCGAGGACGAACAGAGCGATGCAGAAGAGCACGAAGTGGATGGAGGCGTAGAATCAGAAGCTGACAGCATACCATTGAACGAGGATACAGAAAATACTCCCGACGATGCTGAGAGCGAGGAAGGGGTAACAGCAGAAGCATCTGACGCGAGCGAAGCAGAAACTGGAGATGTAGAAGGCGAAGCGGCGGGTGCGATTGATCCTTCGGGAGATGACGATGGCTCGCCAACACCAACCGATTCTGATGAAGATGAGAAAGCTGCTGAGATACCGCTCAGCGTGGGAGTTATCGATGAGGTGTACGACTTCGTAAAAGAATTTCCTCACAGCCAATCGAGCAATGTCGAGCAGGCTTCTGCGAGTGCGCAGGACAGCGCGGGAGGCATCAGCAAAGCCGCGATATTTGAACACCCGCGTACCGAAGGCGACGCGCGGATTGAATACGAAGTGTCCCTGCCGCAAGTGAAATCTGACGAGAATCTCATCTTGAATTTCAGTATCGGCTTGAGGGACGGAGTCGATTTTGAGTCGCCTCACACGAAACCCGACGGGGTCCAGTTTGCCATCGAGGTTTCGGGCGAACGCCGTTTTGAAGGTGTCTCCGTTGCTTGCGAATGGGCTGAGTATCTCATCGATCTCTCCGATTTTGCCGGCGGCGAGACCCAGATTGCTTTCCTCACCAATTCCAATGGCGAGGGGAACACCAACTACGACTGGGCTTTATGGGGAAATCCGCGTGTCTTAAAACTCACTCGCGTGCCACTGCCGACTGAAAGGGGTGAAACCGACCCCAAAATGAGACGGGGACTGGCGATTGGTCTCTTAGCAGGCGAGTCGCCGGAGCTGTGCGTTACTGAGTTCAACTTGGAGACCTCCACGCTGGCCCCCCAAATTGCACATGAAATCAGCCAACAGATGCAGGCAAGGGTGAGCATGTCGATTGTCGAACTGGCCCTTTACACAGAGCAACCGAAACTGGACATCGTAACAATGGGGCCAGCGGTTGCGCTCGTTGCAGCGAGGGCGGATTTTGAACTGCAGTGCACGATTCGCAATAACGGTCTGGTTCCGCTGGAGCCGATCCATGAAGCAAGTGTTGCGATCAGTCGGCTTAAGTTAAGACGCGGGCGATCCGTGCACCCCCTCAGAACGCTCAACCCAGGTGAGGAAGCCACGTTCGCATGGAATATCCGTAGCTTTTCGCGCGAGTCGATCGCGCAGGCATCGGTTTCTCTGCGGTGTCAAATGCCGACCGGTCGAATGAGCCGAACGGTTGAAAAGACAATCGCCATTCAGCCGGCAATTCCCCAAATCCCACTTCAAACCGCCTCAGAGCTACACACCCAAGATCTGAACGGCCACGTCATCACCGAAAATAGACACCTGCGGGCGGTTTTTGTTCGAGGGAGTCAGGGGTTTGAATACTGTGTCCTCTCCGCCGCAAAAAATGGGCGTTACAGGCAAGTTGCGGTGTGTCGTGCGATCTCCGAGATTCGTTATCGGAACACGACAGGGAATGTGCAACACATCAAAGTGAATCCCTCCATCTATCGTCTTGGCGGAAATAATAGCGGCGAATCGATTGTGATGCTATCTGCTGAAGAGAAGGATGATGACGGCGTGCGCTGGTCTTATGAGGCGCGTTTTTCGTTGTCAGACGGAGCGAGACGGCTTAAGGTGGAATACCGCCTTTCCGCCGATCAAGATCGAGAACTCATCCTTTTCAGCGGGCCAATCCTCCACGCCGGGGAAGGGGATTTCAGCGAAAATAAAT
Source organism: Candidatus Poribacteria bacterium (assembly GCA_027296925.1). Classification (GTDB taxonomy): domain Bacteria; phylum Poribacteria; class WGA-4E; order WGA-4E; family PCPOR2b; genus JAPUIP01. Next base: position 3,765 of record JAPUIP010000477.1, read on the forward strand.
CCTTTGCCCTTTTTCCCGGATTAGAGTTTTTGGAGGAGGATGAACCGTCGTCGAGTACGCGCGACGCAGCCCCTCCGATTAATAATCGTCTCGTGCCCCATCCCTATAAGATCACGATTCCACTGATGGCTGTCGAACATAAAAAAACACTGGTTGGTCTGACATGGGACGCATTACAGACCTGGGATGGTGAACATAACATGCTATCGGCGGCTTTTGCTTCCCCAAATTGGCATGAACATCAGAAGAACCATTTGATGGGGTTGTTCTTGCCGACGCCTCCCGATTGGGTTGAGGAAAATCATCTGGAAGCCTCGACGCCCTACCCGATGAAAGCGAATCATCCGATCACGCTCAACGCACAGATTATCATCGACGGAAACGCCTCCATTTTGGATGCGATCTCTCACTGGACAGACGCCTACGGTATTCCCGAACCGGTGGAAGCCCCGCGCAATGACGCCGAGGAACTTCTGCTTTCGCGGCACGCTTTCATGCACACCGTATGGGATGCAGAGACGGCAAAATCGCGACACTGTGTGGGGTGGGCGCCAGGAAATGCCCCCGGCTTTGCAACGCTGCTGTGGTACGATTACCTCGTCCAAACCCAGGATGAGGAGGTTAAAGATGAGTCCGTACGGCAGCGGGTCATTCAAATCGCTGAAAATACAATCCGCGAATCGGGCGAAGGGGGATTAGTTTCGCCTGCCCTCTGTCATATCTTGAAATGGGAATCCCCGTTCTATTTTGGGCACGTTGAAGCCGGTTTGGATCGGGTCAAAGAGATAATGCAGCGCCTGATTGATACGCAAGGAGAGGATGGAAGCTGGCGTTTTCACCCCACCACAGACCGCACGAAAACACTGGGCACAGAAGGGGATGCCGTTTTAGGCACTTCTGCGTATTCTGCCTTGATGCTGCTGAAGTATGCCCGAATTACCGGCAACACGGAATCGTTGGAAGCGGGACTGAAGGGGCTCAAGTTCATGGAGGGGTTCAATGTACCACGCGGTGCACAAACGTGGGAATGCCCACTTTATGAGCCGGATATCCTCGCGGCAGCCTATGCCATCGGTGCGTATGTTGAAGCCTACGAGGTCACCAACAATAGACAACACCTGGAGTGGGCGGAATACTGGGCGAGAGCCGGGCAGATTTTTCTATATCATTGGCATCTGCCAGATCGCCCCGGCATGCGTTTCGCCTCAATTCCGGTCTTCGGTACAACCTTCTACACACACGCCTGGTTTGGTGTTCCGGTTCAGTGGAACGGCCTGGTTTACGCTTACTATCTCCAACACCTTGCGCGGCATAGCTCCCAGGGCAAGCTGTCTCAGCCGCAATCGTTCTGGTTAAAAATCGCTGAGGGCATTACGATCAGTGCGATGTATCAACAGTGGACAGAAGGCGAACTGAAGGGGACATATCCTGACGGTTTCTACGGCTTCTGCACTGAAGGACGCGGCCCACATATCAATCCAGAGGACATCGTGGTCAATCTCTATGCCTTGCGCGGACTTGATCCGGACATCTCCACGGCGATCCTGCACAATCGCCGTAGACGCATTCACTTGAGCACCGGCGCGAAAATCGAGGCGTTTACTCGTGATGATTCTGGCGGACTCTCCTTTGTCTTGCGATATGTGCAATACGAAACAAGCTACAGTATCATTACAGGGTACGGCGGTAAACCCGCTGCGATTCGTGCACAGAACCAAAACATCGCCGCCACCGATTCGCTCGAATCGGTTGAATCCGGATGGCTTTATCGTGAAGAGAAGGACACCATCTTCATTAAGTATAAGCAGCCGGTGGGGGAGATTGACTTTGAAGTGTTTCCTCCCGTAGAAGTAGAACCACCTACCGCACCGGTTGAGGAAGAGTCATCGCCGGAGGAGGATTCAGGCGTTCCGGAAAATCCGGTCCCGGCGGTGGAGCCTTAGCCCGGCCTGGATTGAAATTTCGTGTGGACAGACTGAGAATGCCGCATCATTGGGTAGCCGCGGACCCATGTGCCCCGCTAGACGCGATGCGAACATCTGCCAAGGCATACATCTTGCTCAGTGTGCCTCGGTCCAACATACATTCGAAAAGCTGAAACTGAACTGAACCTGAAGGGGTTTTATTGATATGTCCATTCCCAGACTTTCCGTGAGTAATCCCGTTTTGGCGAACATGATGATGATCACCATTGTACTGGCAGGATTATATGCCTGGTTCGTTTTGCCGCGGGATTTGACTCCAGAGATCTCGTTTCACACCGCAACGATTACGACTTTGTATCCCGGTGCTTCACCGGAGGAAGTTGAGAAGCTTCTCACGGTTCCGATTGAGGAAGAAATCGAAGGCGTTAACAAGATTGATCTCATCCTCTCCGTCTCCTCCGAGGGGCGATCGTTGATTTCCGTCCAATTTGAAGAGATCAGTGATCGCGAGTTTGATAAACAGTTTCAAAATCTGCGAGCGGCGGTGGATCGCGTCAATGATCTGCCGGAAGAGATTCTGGACGAGCCTGAAATTTTGGAAATCAATACGTCAACCGGCTTTCCAATGCTGACCGTCATGGTCGGTGGGGAGGTCTCGGAAGATGTGATGAAGGAAATCGCTGAAAATCTGAAAGATGAAATCCTTGAGATTCCAAATATCGCTGCGGTTCGGCTCGCGGGCGTTCGCGAAAGGGAGATCTGGGTAGAGGTGCATCCAGATAAGTTAAAGGCGTATAAACTTCCGATCGAACAGGTGATTAACGCCGTGAAGGAGCATAACCTGAATCTCCCCGCAGGCTCACTGGAGATCGGCAGGACGGAATATTTGGTACGGACAATGGGGGAGTTCCGAAATCTGTCGGAGATTGAAGATACAATCGTCCACGTCCAACAGACCGGTACGCTTTTGCGGGTGCGAGATATTGCGTCCGTCTCGGATACGTATGAAAAACCGCGTACACTTTCACACATTAACGGGGAACCTTCTATGAGTCTCACGGTTCAAAAAAAGAAGGAAGGTAATGCGATCAAGCTGGTCAAGCAGGTCCGTGAACTCATAGAGGAACACAAACAGGAGGTGCCGGAAGGTGTGAAAATTTCGGGGGTCAATGACTACTCCGTCATCTTGAAGGAGCGTTTAGGTATACTGCAGACGAACGCGATTTTTGGGCTGGTTTTGGTTGTCATCCTCCTGTACATCTTTATCGGGTTGCGTAACGCGCTCTTTGCAGTAATAGGTATTCCCGTGGCGTTCATGGCGACGTTTTTCTTTTTACACCTGACCGGACATATCCTCAGTGGCGTTGCGCTCTTCGGTTTAATTCTTGTGGTCGGTGTGGTCGTGGACGATGCAATTATGGTCATCGAGAATGTATTCCGTTACATCCAGGCCGGTATGTCTCCCAGAGAGGCGGCAGTTGTTGGCGCTGAGGAAGTGGGTTGGCCGGTCCTCGCAGCCAGTTTGACGACAATTGCCGCCTTTGGTCCACTCATGTTCATGTCCGGGGTGCCGGGTCAGTTTATGCGAATCGTTCCCATCGTCGTCATTTTAGTATTGCTTGCGTCATTACTCGAAGTTTTTATGATCTTGCCCGCCCACATCGCTGAGTGGGGTAGGGCGCAAAATAGAGAGCAGTGGCGGCATGCCTGGTTTGATCGCCTCCGAGGACGCTATGTGAATATACTGAAGCGAACGATCCGGTGGCGCTACGCTGTAGTCGCTTGCGTTTTGGTGATTGGCGTGGTAGTCTGCGCTGGCGCATTTCTCCTGTTAGATAAGGAACTTTTCCCTGGAGAGGATTTCCCCCAATTTTATATCAAGGCGCAGATGCCAACCACATTCGGCATTCAGGAGACAACAGGAGTTCTGTCGAAGATCGAGGAGATTGCGATGGCACTTCCAGCGCATGAGCGCATCGCCGTTGTGACTAATATCGGTTTGCTCACACCGACCTCGGGGATGGAGGGGACAACCGTTCGAGCCAACGTTGGTGAAGTCCTCGTTGAGTTAGTCCCGAAAGGTCAACGCCGTCGCAGTGTGGATGAGATTATTGCGGAACTTCGCCCTCAGATCATGGGAGTGAGCGGGGTGGAGAGTTTCATGTTTGATAAACTCCAAGGCGGCCCCCCACAAGGGAAAGATGTCGAGGTCAAGGTCAAAGGAGAGCGGTTTGATCAGTTGGAACGAATTGCGGAACTGCTCAAGGCTGAACTTCGCCAGATGGACGGCGTCTACGATATACAAGATGACTTTCTGGTCGGAAAGCCTGAACTGCGCATTCGCATCAAGGAGGAGAAAGCATATCAATACGGCTTAAATATCCTCCAAGTTGCTTACACAGTGCGTAACGCTCTCAAGGGAAATACAACAACGACCTACCGTGATGCGGACGAGTCGATTGATGTCGTTGTGAAATATGATCAGCATGCCCTGGCGACCATTGAAGACCTCAACGAACTGCTCATTAGTACCCCAACCGGTGCGATCTTGCCGTTGCGGGACGTTGCCGAAATCCGCGAGGAGTATGGCTATGCGGAGATTCGGCGGTTTGAAGGGGAGCGAGCAATCACGGTTTCTGCCGCGGTGGATGCGAAGAAAACGACGGCTGTGGAGGTCAACCAGGCGCTTATCGCCGCTTTCAAGGATATCGAATCCTTGTACCCCGGCTATCGTCTCGACTTTCGCGGTGCATTTGACCAGATCAATGAATCTTTTGCTGAACTCGGCAAACTCTTTGCAATCGGGATTTTACTCATCTATGTGATTCTCGGTGCACAATTCAAATCTTTCATTCAGCCCGTCGTCATCCTCTTTGCCGTGCCGTTTGGGATTATTGGTGCAATGGTCGGCTTGCTCGCGGTGGGTGCTACGTTAAGCATGGTTGCCATGTTTGGA
>JAPUIP010000478.1 GCA_027296925.1 Candidatus Poribacteria bacterium
ATAATGCCTTTCAACTTATCATATATACAACACTGACTCAACGCAAATCAGATTCTTGCCTTTCACGATTTACCTATCCACAGTAAAAGTCTTATGCTGTATCGAATTTGACGACGCATTCATATCCAAACCACAGTCTAGTTTACCGTTGAGAGGAACTCACAATGTTTGATTTGAAATCGAAGGCGTGCGATGTCATCGAACGTGGCTATTGCGTGCTTGAGTCGGTCTACGATGACCGCGAATGTGAACAGTTACGCACAATTTTCAAGCAATTGTGTGACAACAAGGGCGGCTTTTCGTCAGAGCGTGAAACCATCACTTTTCACCCGCTCTTGGAGTGGGGACCGGAGATAGCACCTTTCTTTGCAAAGCCGATTGTTGTGGACACCATGGCGACGGTTTTTCAGGATGACGTTCGCCTGGCACACAGCGGTGCGGCTGTTTTTAACAACGCGCTCGTTGGGGAAACCCTCACCGATTGGCATGTCCACTATGCATGGAAGATTCCTCCGACAGGTCTTCAACGTAATCATCCGGAGCGGGTGTTGTGCAATATTTACGTGGACGGATCTGGTCCCGACATTGGGCCGCTAATCGTTCTACCGCGAGGACTGAACAATTCGGTTGGGGCAAAGGGCGATGTTGGAGCAAAATGGGACGGGCAGGTGGAGGTCGTGATTCCGCCGGGTTCAGCGGTCATCTTTGATACGGCTGTATGGCATTGCTCCAAGCGTGGAAGTTCTTCCGCACTGCGCCATCTGTGGGGTGGGCATTACCAGGGCTGGAGTAACTCGACGCCGCATCCGGAAGATAACACCGCTGATAACCCGACCGTTGCTGAATATAAAAATGAACTGCCCGTCCTACGAGGGCTGTTGGACGGGCCCACGTAATCGAGGATAACGAAAGGAGAGTCCCACCATGAAGGTAAATCCACAACAGCTGATGGACGACGGGTACATGATTATCCCCGACTGCATTCCCCCAAACCAGCTCGACGAACTACGGGACAGTTTTGAAGTCCTTGTTGAGCGACAAAAGGAAATATGGGCACGAGAGCGGAAGGCCGACGACCCACCCGGCGGTGTTTGGGAGACAGGCGCTCAGCCACGAGTTTCTTTTAGCCCTATTATTGATGAGGAAACCACCAACACCGTTGAATTCTGCCTGCACGAGAATACCCTTGGCGTCAGTTGTCAGGCGATGCAGGCACCAGAATCGATGCTCAAGTATATTACGCTGATGTGTAGCCCCGTGCGAGACCACGGTCCGTCAGGTTGGCACCGAGATATTGAACCCTATCGTGATGGGCCATTGTGTGGTTTGCAGGCGGACATGGAGGCAAATGGTGTCGGTACGGTCCAATGGAACATTCCGCTTTACGATGATGATGTGTTTTGGCTCGTACCCGGCAGCCACCGCCGTCCCAACACCGACGCTGAGAATCGCCAACTGCTTTCCAATCCACGTGTCCCATTGCCCAACAGTATCCCCCTGAAACTCAGAGCTGGTGATGGTGCTGTCTATTCCAACGCCATTCTACACTGGGCAAGTAACTATAGCACGAAGTTGAGACGGACAATCCATTTGGCCTACCGGGCATTTGGCAGTGACCTTTTTTCATATCGACCCTACATCAACTGGAATATGGATTTTACGCGACATCTATCCCCCTGGGCACGAGAGATTTTCTACGCTAAAGCCAAACGATTCGCGGCTGAGTTTGACGTTATAGCCCAGACGTTTCGCGCCGTCGTCGATAAAGATGAAGCTGCCTTTCGCGAAGGACTCACCACCCTCCACCGCGGCGAAACGGAACGGATGGTCTGTGTCATGTTATTGACCAAATTGGCATACAAAGTCCATAGGCTGAATTCTCCTGACGTCGCGCTTCCTCCTTCTGCACAGGCTGGAGCCATTGCGTGGCCGTTAGATAGCCTCGAAGTCCTTAAGGGGGTGGCGGAGCGTTTCACTATGTCTGAAACCGATCTGCTCTGGCGACGCTTCGCCGTTATGGACGATAGGCTCAAATCCGATACAGATCAATACGTTCCCGGCTTCCAAACCGGACCGACGAAATATATCTTCAACGAGATGCCGGCGAATTTCGAGGTCGAGGAATTTATCGCCAGTTGGGATGGCTAATCCTTAGTGCAAAACTCAGGCAGAGGAATGTTGAAAAAAATGGATAAAGTTATCACCGCGTCCGGGTTAATCCCATCGAATCTACCCAATTTATAGGAACGTAGGGGCCAATAAGTATAGAAGAAGCAAACCAACGGCCCAAAAACCACGGAACGCAAAGTCCGTGAACTGGTTGACTCAGGAAGCAAACTGGAAGGCGTAGAGCTTCATGTCGCGCAGGACAAAGTGTAGCCTGATAGGCTTACCCACGAGTTTGCTCAGATCGCTTTTGCCTTTCCAGGTTACGTTTTTGCTGATGGCATTGCCCACCACCGGGTCGGTATCCGAGAGGCCGAAGCCATCCATGGGCTTGCCGCCTTCGTCCTGAATCTCGACCTGTAGCCAGCCCCCAGCACTGCCGTCCAGATTCAACTCGAGGTGATTGCCGCCAAACTGGAGCACCGGTGTGGTGAATTGAGCACCTCCATACCCCGCATCAGCCGAGACAAACCCGTCGCGTCGTATGCAGGCACGAAAAAGGCTGCTCTTGTGTCCAACATCGTTGGGCTGGCTACCGTGGCTGTAGGGCATGCCGGCGTAGTAAAGCCATAGTTCATCGCCCACGGGGACTAGCCAGGGATTGGCAAAGATCATCCCGCTACGAATGCTATGACCCATTCCGTGTCGCAGGAAGGGGTGGCGGTTTCCCTGGCGTTGCCAATTTATGCCATCGCGGCTGGTCAGCAGTTGTGTGTCGATGGTAGCCGGAAAACTGTTTTCGCCCCAGTGGTAGTGGACCGACGGAAACATTAGGTACACGTCCTGGGCACTTTCGTATTTCATAGCGCAACTGGTATAGTAGTCGATGCTAGGATGCTGTTCATCGGGCTTTGAAGGCACGGGAATCGCCAGGTCCTCCGGGTCTGCCTCCAAGATAATCTGGGTGCTCGACCAAGTGCGAAAATCGGGCGAGGTGACGCGCCCAATGCTTCGATAAGCGACTTTGCCGGCCAAAGCAGCCTCTTCGGTGCTCTGGGTCTCTCTGACCCGGGTATAGCCTACGTAGTGTTTTTGTCCCTCGTCCCAGAAAAACATGTTCTGGGTGTCGCACGACTGGTTCGGTGGATTGGGCTGGTCGGGGTAGGCATGCCAGTGGATGCCGTCGGCAGAGTGCATCGCCCACAGTCCGCTCCGTATCCCCTCTGCGAGTTGCTGGTCGGTCGGGCGAAACT
>JAPUIP010000479.1 GCA_027296925.1 Candidatus Poribacteria bacterium
ACGTTGCCCACCATGTCATACAGCCCGTAGCCGTTGGCCGGATACCGACCGACGGGTGTGGTGTCGCCGACATGGTAGTCATAGTTTGCCTTCGTCCTATCAATTGTGTTTCCCCACGGGTAGGTCACCCCCACCAGCCCCCCGCGTGCGGCCTTTTCCCACTCCGCTTCGGTCGGCAGGCGTTTGCCGCTCCATTGGGCATATGCCATCGCCGCGTACCAGGAAACGTAAACGACCGGGTGACCGGCTTTGCCAGACCAATAGGTATTTCCGTTCCAAGCTAAAAGATACTCTCCGTCGTGGTATTCAGTTCTTATGCGGTCTTTGCGCCACCGAGGTTTTGCGTCAATAAACTGCTTGAATTGGGTATTAGTCACTTCGTATTTGTCCATATAGAACGCCGAAAGATAGACGGTGTGGACAGGCCGTTCATCATCATCTCCGCCGTTGTCGCCCATCTGGAATTCCCCGGCAGGAATCCACACCATCTCGGCATTGCTTTTTTCACTGTAGATGCTTCCATTGCGGTATACCAGCTCCGGTGGCAACCCCAAGGCTCTGAGTATCTGTTCGACATACTGCCCGCTGGGAAAATCCTTGAGATAGGCATCAAGCGACTCTGTTGTGTTGGCTGTAATCGCTCGATGAGATGCCGTTGTATCAGCTTCGGCTTTCCGTTGCGCTAATTTTTTGCCTCTTCCTGCCGGGCGATTAAGGCTTTTCGCCGTTGTGTTTCCTGCTGCTGTTGGGAATATATCAGGTAGCCGACCAGCCCAACCACCACAATGCCTATCACTACCAGCGCCCACCGCATCATCATGAGTGACCTCCTCTTTGAATTTCATTTCTCAAACCCCCGTTTCTGCTAGGATTTCGGGCTCGCTTTTAAACATAACCTGCCCCCGTTGCTGCGTTTGAAAAGAAAACCAATACTTGATGTAGTCGAGGACTGAATGATCGTAAATCAGTTGTCCAGATTTTGTATCGATCACTTTAAGGTCGGCGCGTATGGTCGCACTTTGACGCACACGAACGTAGCGCGCTGTCCCTGAGATCCCTGCCTAACGCCTTTGCCTCTTGACCGGTTGGTCAAAATCTTTACGCCGAATTCTGGGGGCATTAAGCTGGCCGACCAGAATGAGATCGGCGTTGAGGGTTTGTCTCACCCTAGCAGCTAATGCGTCATCCGCAAAGATGTCGGTTGTGGTTAAACCCAATTCGTCAAATTTCGCAACAACTGGATTCAAGGTGTCAGATTGATCATAGATCCATTCCGTCTCCTTGAAAGCCAGTTCAAAACGGGTTCCGAGATCAATTGGCACCCGCCTGCCGAGGTTCCCCGCCTTGGGGTCTGCAACAAAGGAGGTAATCACAACCCGCGTTTGCTGATCTTTACCTTCTTTTTCTTCAACCACATATCGTACAACGAACTCAGAATGATAATCCCATACGCAAGCCCCGTCAGCCCTTCACCGAAATACACGGTGGGGGCAAAGATTGGACTCAATAGCTTCGTGAACCACCATGAATTGATGCTAATCAGCATCGCAACAACGGGCAAAGCGCAGACAACGATGCGTATCTTCGTCGGGAAAGAGCTGAATGAGAAGATCAGCGCAAGCAACACGGCGGCTATACCCATCCGAGAGGCGTGAAAATAGCTCAAATATGCCAGATATCCAATGGATACGCCCCTGTCCGGTTCAGCCGCAGCATAGACCTCTTCATACGTTTCTAAGGGGTAATCCGGGCGTTCATCATAAGGGTGACACCGAACGCAGTTATCATCGAAGATATGTTGAATCTTCCGATAACCTTGCTCGGTTCGGCCTGCGGCAATCCACGCTTCAATAGCGAGCTGACTCGCCTCATTGGGGAGGTACTGCTGCATCGAGCCGTTGATCTTCGCCCCAAGCCGGGTTTTGCTTCGATCGCCGTGATAAGTGATAACGATGTCCTTGATGGACGCCAGCCCGCTCTCATTTCCATCGGCGCTCCGGGTGTTGAATTGGAAGTGGATCTGCGCAAAGAGGTAGGCGTAGCTCGTCACAAAGAGGAAAAAGCTAAGGATCAGTTTGTGGAGGAATGAGAGTTGACTGAGTTTGATTGAATTCATCGAATTCGCGCTCATCGAGATCGGACTTTCTCGGACAGTCATTTTTGGACCGATGATGCGGGCGCCTTCGCCCTATTCGTTCAACAGTGTCAACACTTCTGCCTCGAAAGTGACCTTATCAACGATGCCAGTATGCCGAAACCGAATCTTGTGCTCACGGTCCAACATATAGGTGGATGGCATGCCAAATCCCTGATACGCTTTGAACACGTCTTGCGTATCCCAGAGGATCGGATAATTCATACTGAACTGCTTCACAAAGTCTCGAACCGCTTTTTCATCGTCGGGGAATGCATCCCGCGAAATGCCAATGATCGTAAATCCCTGATCCTGATGTTTGGCTTGAACTTCGACAAAGTCCGGGATTTCACGCCGGCATGGCGCACACCACGCCGCCCAGAAGTTGACGGCGACGACTTGACCCTTGAAGGCCGCCAACGAGACCGGATTCCCGTCGAGATCGGGGAGTTGAAATGCGGGTGCTTGCCCAAAATCTCTCGGCGCCACGGGGGGCCGATCTTGGGGTAAATCGTTCGCCGTTTGCCCATCGGTTTGGCTGGACTCAGGAGCATCGGTCAAATCCGCTTCATCATCACCGCCGCACGCATAGAGACACGTCCCGAAAACCACAAAAACGAGGAAAAACGAAAAGGATTTGAACATTTTTTCCCTCCAACAGTTCCCCGGCAAAGCACCGGGAGATTAAACCTTGAAAAGGTTCCAACCTTTTCAAGGTTGTCCTTCAAAATTCCACCTACGGCGACCCTTATTCCAAATCGAGATCAAAAACCCCGGTATCCTCCGAGGCTTCTTTTTGGGTCGCGCTTTCGTTTTGTTCTGTCTGTTCAGTCGCGGCGGCTTCGTCGGAGGCGATTTCGAGTTTGGGAGAACGCCCACCAAGGATGGTGAGCAGGACGATTAACAGCACGGAGAGGCTAGTGACCGTGAGCGCGATGGGACGTTTTCGCAACGGCGCGCGCTCCCGCTTATCCAAGAAGGGTAAGAACAGGAGCAGGAGAATCGCAAGGGTGGGAATCACGAAGGCGCCAATCACTTCAAGCGGCCCCTCAAAATACTTGAGCAGTTGAAACAGAAACAGGAAATACCATTCTGGACGCGGGTTGTAACTGGCATCGGCTGGATCGGCAAGTTCTTCGAGCGGCACAGGGACAAAGAGCGCCATCGCAGCGAGGATGATGAATAGCAGGAAGATCGCGACGGCGTCCTCAAAAAGCTGATCTGGATAAAAGGGTTTGCCTGCATTCATCTCCTCCGGTCTATTTTGGGGCAACCCAGATGAGCCGTAATAGCGCACGAAAAACAGATGGACCCCGACCAACCCAAAGGCGAGCCACGGCAGCCAAATGGTGTGGAGGGCGTAAAATCGCGTCAAGGTGACGGCGCCAATCTCTTCGCCGCCTTGCAGGATTTTCGTGATAGTCTCACCGATGAACGGGGCCGTGCCAGCCACCTTCGTGCTGACCACCGTCGCCCAGTACGCTTTCTGGTCCCACGGCAGCAAATAGCCCGTGAAACCAAATCCCAGCACAACCAGGAACAACAGCACACCGATAATCCATGTCGCCTCCCTCGGCGCTTACCGCAAAGAAAAACTCGCGCTCGGGCAGCTCGTCG
>JAPUIP010000048.1 GCA_027296925.1 Candidatus Poribacteria bacterium
GCGAGCAGGTCATCCAGCGTATCGTAGACCACCCGGATGCCGTAGCGGTCAGCAAAGGCTTGCCGGCGGTCCCAGGCGCGATCCACCAGTGCGACAATCTCGCAATCTGGATGGTTCGCATAGGCGCGCAGGTAGCGGCGCCCCCAGGTTCCCGCGCCGCCGACAACAGCGACTCTGTATTTTTTCGTTGGCACAGCGCAACTCCTTATCTCACATCACGTGAGTATTCTGCTATATTGGCGACAAGCTTCCAAGTCGTCGAGGGTTGCTTTCGCCTTGCAGCATGTCTATCGGACTTCGCCGTATTTCAATCTGCCCCAGGTGGTCGTCAACTTACCCTGCGCCTCAACAGCGAAAGGATTCTCTTCCGGCGCCGTGACAAATACGTTATCGACTTCGATCCTAGCGTCTTCCGTGCCAAAGCCGATGCGTCCCTCGCCATTTATATTGATATCCTTCACGTCTACGAGCGGAGGACCATAATCACCGGCGACGGCCGCCGCCCCATTATCTGTCAGGAAAAGACGATAACTTTGCTTAGCATTTTCGATCTTGATCCAGTAGTCGATGCCCCTGTCGAGTTTTGTCCGTGTCTCCGTTTTTTCAAAGTCCTTGGTGACGTGTCGTATAGAACGGTGAACCACCGATTTTTGCCCGTTTCGGTTCAGCACCCAATAAATGAGATGGCGACGCAAGCTTTCCTGCATGCGAGGGGGTAGATCATTTTCCGCACCAAAGCCGCCGCCTTCATCGCTGTGAAATCGCCAAAAGATGAGCGGACTCGTGCCGCCGGTGAGTTTGATTGTGGCGTAGAACCAATAGCTATTCCACGCTTCATCCCAGTGTTCATCTGACACCAGGATGAGTGCTTTTCCATTTGCCTGGCCCTGGACCAGTCTTCCTTGCCGAATCGACCAGCTACCCGAAACGGTATGCCATTTTCCGGTACCATCCAGCTTGTCCTTCGATTTATCAAAGTTATCCTCGAACAAGATTTTTTGCGCTTGAACTTGAGTCTGCGCAATGAGATGCGTACTGACCCAAACTGCAGCCAGGACAAAAATCCATCGTCCAGCCGAATTTTTCGCTTGATTCATGGTAAATCCTCCTGCTAAGATTGTATAGTCTGCAAAGTTCATTTTGAAGAACAAGGCGACGAAGAATCTCACGACGTTCAAGTGGCTACGATAGGCATCAAGAGCTTCGTCGCTCCACCCTAATATTGTGAATGAAATCCGTCGCAACGTCAAGTGGAAAATGAACTGCAAATCTGTGTTCCGGAGGATTGCCAAAAATTCCTCAGTATGGATTGACAAATTTCAATTGGTGTGAAATAATGAGTGGATCCGATTTCAAACATGAACCGAGTAAGGAGAAACGAACAATGAGTGGAAAATTTATCCCGGCAGCCCAAGCCGACCGTGAACAATTGGACTGGGGAACACTGGCGTGGTTGAGCCGTCCCCAAACCACAGGAGCAAAGGATCTGGTCGTCATTGAAGTGAATCTTTCGCCAGGAGGCGGACACGACTTCCACAAGCATCCGGAGCAGGAAGAGGTGATTTACGTCATCGAAGGCACCGTCGAACAGTGGTTGCGAGAGGAAAAGCAGATGCTGAGTTCGGGCGATTCAGTATTCATTCCTGCTGACACCGTACATGCGTCGTTCAACACCTCCGGGAGTACCGCGAAATTGCTTGCCATTTTGGGACCGTGCGTCGGTTCTGAAGGCTATGAGTTGGTGGATGTCAGCGCCGATGCACCGTGGAACGGGCTTCGCTGAGCAAGACGTATTGTCCTCGAAAACAGAAGGAGGGGGCGTGACAAACAGTCCACAACCGATGAACAAGATTAAAACGGCAGTAATTACCGGACAACACGCTTTTGATGTGCCGGGATTCCATGCTTTGTTCCGGAGCATTCCTGACATCGACTTTTACCTGCAAGATCTGGAAAACTTTGCTGCCGATGCCGGTAAAGTCCGAAATCAGTATGATGCGTTGGTCTTCTATAATTTTCATCAAGAGACGCCTGGGGCTCATGGCGGCAGAATCAGACAAGCCCTTGAGCAACTCGGTGAAACTCAACAAGGTATCCTTGTACTGCATCACGCAATCCTGGCGTTTCCCCAGTGGTCGCTGTGGTCGGATATCTGCGGGATTGGCGATCGCCGGTTCGGCTACGACCCCGGACAAACCGTGCACACCGAAATCGTCAATGCGTCGCACCCGATTACCCAAGGCCTAACCGCCTGGGAAATGGTCGATGAGACCTATACGATGGAAAACGCCGGGGAAGGCAGTGAAATCCTGTTAACCACAGAGGACCCCAAGAGTATGCAAACGCTAGCGTGGACGCGTCAGTACAAGAACGCGCGTGTTTTTTGCTATCAATCGGGTCACGATAATCGCGTCTTTTCCGATTCACAGTTCCGTGCGGTGATTTCGCGGGGCATTCAGTGGTTGGCGGGCAGAATATAGAACGGAGCCAGTAAATGCGTGCATTGGTTACTCAAGTGTTGCCGGATAAGCGCCGGCAGAAAGTTCTGGTGGACGATTGGCCCAACCCCCCAGCCCCCATCAAGAATCAGGTCAAAACCCAAACCATCTATTCTGGTATTACAAACGGCACCGAACGAAATCAGCTTATCGGCGGGAATTACGCTCCCACCGACGAGCAACTGCCCCGAAGCTCCGGATACCAGAATGTCGGGCGTGTGATCGAATTGGGACCGGAGGTGAGAGACTTAAGAATCGGGGAGATCCTGTATATGAGCGTCGAACATACAGAGTACGCCGTGATCGCAGAGGACGGTCTGCTG
>JAPUIP010000480.1 GCA_027296925.1 Candidatus Poribacteria bacterium
TCGGTGAACATACAGGATGGTTTGGCTCAGCCGGCGGGCATTCCATCAGTAGACGCTGAAGAAGAGAGCGTAAAGACCGCCTCCGAGTAGAGATTCTTCAGTAATACCGTTTTGAGTTTCAGATGAGCCTATTCTCAAATCCCCCTCAATCCCCCTTTGGAAAAGGGGGATTGAGGGGGATTTTATTGGCTGTTCCGTAGTTCTTTTATTTCTTACGAAATGGGCTCATTGAAAACTACAAATGGTATAAAGACTGTAAAGTTATTTTGCAGGTGTTTGTAATGTATTTTTACAGTGGCCAGAGGGTCTGAGGGGATAAACATTCACGGGACTAAGAAGTCTGCGGTCAATTTTCATCTTGTCCTGGCTCTCCTGATTTTGCCGCTTGCTTCAGTGCCTCAACGAGCTGCTGCATATCGGTTGGCATTGGCGCCGAAAACGCTCGCCGCTCGTTTGTTGTCGGATGATCGAAGCCCAGCGTATGGGCGTGTAAAGCCTGTCGATTGAGCTTGGTAAGGGCTGCGCTCACCGCCGCGGATGGAGCATCGTGCAGCGCTCGACCTTCTCCACCGCCATAGACCGAATCCCCCGTGACCGGATGCCCGATGTGACTGAGATGAGCACGGATTTGGTGGATGCGCCCCGTTTCTAATGTCAGTTCGAGCAGAGCGAATCGGCCATACACCGCCAGGACACGATAGTGTGTGACTGCACGCCGCCCGTTCATTTCGGTTACGGTCATTTTTCGCCGATCGCGACGACTTCGTGTGATTCGGGCATTGATTGTTCCGTACGCTTGTGGTGGCACGCCGCAGATTACGGCATAGTAATGGCGCTCGGTCGTGTGGGCTTCAAACTGTGCAGAAAGGTGTCGATGTGCGTAATCGGTCTTCGCAGCGACAAGCACGCCGGAGGTATCTTTGTCAAGTCGATGGACGATGCCGGGGCGTTGCACTCCGCCAATGCCGGGGAGCTCACGGCAGTGAGCGAGCAGGGCATTGACGAGCGTTCCAGAATTGACATTGCCGGCGGGATGGACGACCATACCCGCCGGTTTATTGATCACGATCAGGCTGGAATCTTCGTACAGAATATCAAGCGGAATGTGTTCAGGGCGAGGGGTTTCGAGTGGACGGGGCGCCGGGCGCGTGAAGGCAATCTGGTCGCCGGTTCGGATTTTGTAGCCCGGCTTACTGGCTTTGCCGTTGACCGTTATCGCGCCTTCTCGAATCAACTTCTGAATGTAAGTTCGGGATAGACGATGGGTCGGAGAGCCAGTTTGGTGTGTTTCGATAAACTGATCTAGTCGCGTGCCACGGTGCTCGGCTGCGACAGGATAGGTATGAGCGATTGCCATGTCAAGAATGAGTTACGTTTGCCATTCTTTTCCATTCCTTGGTTGAATCAGCTTCATCGCCCTCTCTTATACGCCGGAGACATCGCCCGCATCTGTTCGACGACCTTGGGAACTTTTTCGATGACTTCGTCGATTTCTTCGGCGGTGTTGTTTTTGCCGAGCGAGAAACGCACCGTGCCTTGCGCTAACTGTGGAGGCAGCCCAAGTGCCGCTAACACATGAGAAGGCTCCATCGAGCCGGAGGTACAGGCGGAGCCGGTTGAGACGCAGATGCCTTCCATATCCAACCGCAAGATCAGGCTCTCCCCTTCGACAGACTCAAATGAGATATTGAGCGTTCCCGGCAGGCAGTGTTCGGGGTGCCCATTTTCATGGATGTGATCAAGACGTTCATGCAGTCCATCGCGCAACTTCGCTGTCAACTGATTCAGGTGTTCAACATTCGCCTCCCGGTGCTTCTTTGCAAGTTCCGCTGCTTTGCCGAGGCCGACAATCCCCGGGACATTCTCCGAACCCGCGCGACGGTTACGCTCATGCGATCCGCCGTGCATGAGGTTCTCTAATCGTGTGCCGCGTCGGATGTAGAGAGCGCCGAGCCCCTTTGGCCCGTACATCTTGTGTCCTGAAAGCGAAAGCAAACTGACTCCCAATTCCTGAACATCGACAGAGAGTTTTCCAACGGACTGTACCGCATCCGTATGGACCGGAATACGCTGCTCACGAGCGACCTCACAGACCTCTTCGATGGGCGCAATTGTCCCCGTCTCGTTGTTGGCGTGCATGATCGAAATCAGGATTGTCGTATCACGGATTGCCTCGCGAAGCTCCTCGATCCGAATCCGCCCATACCGATCAACAGGGAGGTAAGTGACCTCAAATCCGCGTTTCTCAAGGTATTGACACGTGTGCAATACGGCATGATGCTCGACTGCTGAGGTGACGATGTGATTTCCACCACGACGACTTTTTTGCAACTCGGCGAGTCCTTTGATCGCGTAATTGTCCGACTCAGTTCCGCCGCTTGTGCAAACAATTTCGGTTGGGCTCTTTGCACCGATTAAATCGGCGACCTGTTCCCGCGCGGTGTCAATGGCGTTACGCGCCTCACGCCCGTAGGAGTGGATACTCGACCCATTTCCGAAGTGTTCCGTCATATAGGGCAGCATCGCTTCCAGCACTTCGGGATGGACCGGGGTTGTTGCATTGTGATCTAAATAAATCTGTTTCATCATTTTCACCGCCTGTATGAATCATTTGAGCAGATTTCCGCAAAGAAATCATGTCTTCAAAACTTTCCGCAATCTGTTCCAATCCTGTTCTGCATCTTCGGCAGTATAATCTAACCAGACATCATATTTCACCAAGATTTGACCCATTTGCCATTTGGAGGGAACCCGCGCGATTTCCGCTGCCTTTCCGAGTGAAATCTGTTGCCGACGATACAGATCGACAGCAATGGTTTCAATGACGCTTTGTTCTACCTTTTTTCCCATTGATCCGATGATTAGATCGATTTTGGGAGTTTGAATTTGACTTCAACACTTTCCACGCATCTTCCCCCAGCATCCCAAGAGAGCTAAAAGTCCAAATCGGCTTCCGCGAGGATTCGATCGACGAAGGCATCCAAAGCCATCGCGCCGAGGTCGCCTTCATCACGAGTGCGGACACTCACCGTTCTATTCTCCCGTTCGCGTCCACCGATAATCAACATATAAGGCATCCGCTGCAATCTGGCATCCCGAATTTTCGCGCCGATCTTGTCGTCCCGGTCATCGAATTCAACGCGAATGCCTTTGTCGCGCAAGAGCTGATAGACCTCTCGACCGTAATCGACAAAGCGTTCGCTGATCGTCATGACGACACACTGCACCGGTGAAAGCCATGTCGGGAAAGCACCGGCGTAGTGCTCAATGAGCATCGCGATGAAACGCTCAAAACTACCGCAGAGCGCGCGGTGAATTACGACAGGGCGTTGATCGCTACCGTCGGGAGCAACATACGTGAGATCAAAACGTTCGGGAAGTTGAAAGTCGAGCTGAATGGTCGCACACTGGATATCTCGATTGAGGGAATCGCGCACCTGGAAATCCAGCTTCGGACCATAGAAAGTAGCTTCATTGGGAGCAATTTCATAGTCGAGTTGATTATTTCTCAATACACTTTCGAGCGCTATCTCCGCCTCATTCCAAACCGCAATATCCCCCATGAAATGCTCCGGATCGCGTGTACTCAGATCACAGCGGAAGGGCAGATCGAATGTACCATAAATGCGTTTAACCAGCCCGATGATGCGCTCGTACTCCTCTTCAATCTGATCTTTCGTGATAAAATTATGGGCGTCATCCTGACACATTTGGCGGACACGAGTCAGCCCAGTGAGCGTTCCAGCCACTTCGTTGCGGTGCAGTACGCCTTGATCGTACAGACGATAAGGCAACTCCCGGTAACTCCGGCGTTTGCTCTTAAAGATCAGCATGTGCGCGGGACAGTTCATCGGTTTTAACGCGCTGTTGAGCGCTTCTTCATCACCTACGAAGAACATATTTTCTTTGAAATGGTCCCAGTGTCCAGAGGTCTTCCACAGACTATTATCGTAAATCAGCGGCGTGCGCACTTCCTGATAGCCCTCGCTCAGATACAGCTTTCGCACTTTTTCAGAGAGGCGGTTATAGACCACTGTACCCTTGGGTAACCAAAACGCGCTGCCCGGTGATTCTGGGTGCATCTGGAACAGCTCCAATTCCCTGCCAAGTTTGCGATGGTCGCGCTTGGCAGCTTCCTCAAGCCTCGTCAGATAGGCTTCTAATTCCGCTTCTGTTTCCCATGTCGTACCATAGATTCGCTGAAGTTGCTCGCGATTCTGATCGCCGCGCCAGTAGGCGCCGGAAACGCGCATTAACTTAAAATGCTTACACTCGCCGGTCGAATTCACATGCGGTCCCTTGCAGAGGTCCGTGAAATCCCCATTGTGATAAATCGAGGCACCTTCGCTAGAAACGCCCTGATCTTCCGCACTTACTTCTCGATCGGAGAGTCCGTCAATGAGCTCCAATTTGAACTTCTGATCGCGAGTGGCAAACCATTCCCGCGCCCGATCAAAGTCCCAATTTTCCTGTTGGAACGGCACGTCTGCCTCGATCATGGCTCTCATGTGCTTCTCGATTTCGGGGAAATCGTCGGGCGTAATCGGGCGAGGCACCTCCATGTCGTAGTAAAACTCATTGTCAACAGGGGGACCGATTGCGAGTTTGACGCTTCGCTCACCATCGGGAAAGATCTGCTGCACCGCATACGCCATGATGTGTGCCGTTGAATGCCGCAACCGATATAAGTATTCCTCTTTTTCTGCTCTTGAACGTTGATTTGGGTTGCTCATGGGTTACACCTTCTCACTCCAAAATTTGCCTCATTCTGCAGGGATATTGTCATACGAGTACTGGCTTCTCACATATCCAGTCCTATTCTGCAAAAAAACTTCAATAAAAAAAGAGCCTCACGGCTCTTTTATGGTTAAGCATTTAATATGATGGGCGGTATAGGATTTGAACCTATGACCCCTTGCGTGTCGAGCAAGTACTCTAACCAACTGAGCTAACCGCCCGGATTTCAACAACTGGAGGCGGCGGTCGGAATCGGACCGACTCATAGGGGTTTTGCAGACCCCGGCCTTCCCATTTGGCTACGCCGCCAGAGTGGAAGCGGGAGACGGGATTTGAACCCGCGACCTCTACCTTGGCAAGGTAGAGCTCTACCACTGAGCTACTCCCGCAAAAGCGTATTTAAGTGTATCAAACGGGATGGCATTTGTCAATGAAAAAATATGTGCGATGCGCTTTCTGCGTGTTCTGCAAGCCTTACGGGTTTCATTGACTCATCAGCCGGTCTTCTGTTTGGATCTCCCTTTGAATCGGTGACAACCTGGAAATGCCATAAAACAGCAGGACAATCAGCGCCGCTGAAAGGCCAATCCCGACAAAGGAGGGCATCCCCACAGCTGCGGGGAGGTATCCACAAATGAGGGCGAGCCCCGCAACGGTCAAACTATATGGGAGTTGCGTGCGAACATGGTGGATGGGATCACAGGAACTGGAGATTGAACTGATGATGGTTGTGTCCGAGATCGGCGAACAGTGATCACCGAAGATCGAGCCGTCGAGGACCGCTCCCAAACAGATCATCGTCGTTAGTCCGTAAACGCCGCCGTCGAGCGAAAAGGCGATTGGAATGGCGGTCGGGATGAGAATCGCCATCGTCCCCCAACTCGTTCCCGTTGCAAAGGAGGTTAAGGAAGTCACAATGAAAAGCAGTGCGGGGAACCATACCGGAGACACCACACCACTCATCGTTGCCCCCAGAAAATCACCCGTCGAAAGTCTGTCGCAAACCCCTTTCAGGCCCCATGCCAGGATTAAAATGACCGTCGGCAGGAGACTCCCTTTTATGCCGGAGAAAACCGCTTGCCCGATTTCGGAAAAGCGCGTCTTTGAGAACAGCTTCGCACACGCAATTGAAACGAGAAATCCACTCCCCGAAGCGATGGCGAGGATTTTGATGTTATCGGCGTTTGATAGCGCATCACGCCAGGCGGACATCGATAAGATGAATCCACTTCCGCCACCATCTATCCAGAATCCACCAAGCATCAATCCGAAAAGTGTCGCAATGGGGATGATTGCGGATCGAGCCAGAATCACCGCAGAAGGGACAGGACGCAACACTGAAAACACCTTCGATGCCATTGGACTCGCATCCGCTGCAATCACTGCGCCGGTTTTTCTAGCGCGATCTTCCGCCTTCCGCATCGCACCGTAATCCCGCCCGCTAATCACGTTCACAAGCATAAAAACGATCATCATGATGCAGTAAAAGCGAAAGTTCAGCGCGTCGAAGAACATCGAGTAACCATCTTTTTGTATACCGAGCGAGTTTGCGACATCGCCGAACAAGCCGACTTCGTAGCCGATCCATGTGCTGACCACGGCAAGTCCGGCGACAGGTGCGCTTGTGGCATCCACCAGAAATGCCAGTTTTTCACGGCTGATTCGCTGCCCATCCGTCGCCGGTCGCATCGCCGATCCGACAATCATCGAGTTAGCGTAATCGTCAATGAAGATCGCCAAGCCCATAAGCACCGTGACAAATTGGGTCGAACGCGGCCCCTTCGCGAATCGTGCCAGCCAGTTGATGATGCCTTGAAGCCCGCCTGAAGCGATGACGACCGAGATCATGGACAAAATCAGAACAATGAAAGCAATCACCTGGAGGTTGAATGAATCGATAACTGTGGTGACTACCGAAACCGTTTCATTGGAGAGCGAACCCATCCACATCCCGATCGAAGCGGGGTGATTGCGCACGGAGGCCAGAATAGTTCCAGTAGCGACTGCCAATCCGAGACTTAGGATCAAGCGACTGGTCGAGATCGCCAACGTGACGGCGAGCAGTGGCGGGATGATGCTATACCACACAAGTCCGCTAGATGGCTCCAGGCTCGAAACTCGCCACGCTGCAAGGATGCAGATTC
>JAPUIP010000481.1 GCA_027296925.1 Candidatus Poribacteria bacterium
GCAAGGAACGCGCCCTGGTCGGCGACGTAATCTCCACCGCATCGCTGGCCGGGCAGATTTGCCGCGAGTTGACCGTCAGCGACCACGGCATCGACATGGAGATCGAATTCAAGTCGGATGCCGGTGAGGCGACCGGCAAGAAACTCTACCTGCAACTGAAATCCGGCGACTCGCACCTGACAACGCGGAAACGTGATAATGCACAGATCTTCAGGATCGAGAAACAGAGGCACGCGAGGTACTGGATGGAACAGGCGTTTCCGGTGCTGCTGGCGATCCGGAATTCCGAGGGTGAGGTCCGCTGGATGGAAGTGCGAGACTGGCTGAAGCGCGCCAGCGACAACGGCAAGAGACAGGTCAGGCAGATCGTCTTTGAGGGAGAACGCCTTGATGTGATGAGCGTACGCCGCTGGCGGGACAGGGCGTTGGGCCGAGGTTTGGTGTCGTAGCATCGCCGCATGGCCGGGCACAAGGAGCCTTGGCAGAACGCGGCGTTCACGACGAGCAAGGAAAGCTTCCCAAAACGGTCCAACTTTGACTTAGAAATGCGCCTTTTCTTTCCCCCCTCACCCCGCCTCTCCCACCAGGGGAGAGGAGAATTGATACGCCTTCCCCCTCGATGGGGGAAGGTTGGGATGGGGGTGATAACAGCCTCCAAACTACAAGTGGTATGTAACCGGACCGAAATTTTTGGATATTTTGTAGGAGTTGAATCCTTTCAACGACCTTCGAGGAAAAGATTCCTCTCCTACGAAAACTGATGTCCACCTACCTATAATCGCGTTTTCACAACTCGCGTACGCACAAAATGGAGACGACGAATATGGAATTTCAGAAGCTCTCAAGTCGCCCAAAGTTGTTTGTCGATCTCAGAGATGTGGAACTCCGGGAAAACATCACCAGGGTGTTTCATCAGGCGGTTAAATACGGGGCACATCCGGTGATCAAACAAGAGGCACCCTGCGAGCGACATGGCGGTATGACTGCTTCGGTAATCTACGACGAAGAGGAGCGCATATTCAAAGCCTGGTACATGGCGGGCTTCTACGCCCCGGGGGCGGAGCACGTTCAGTGTCTTGCCATATCCGAAGACGGAATCCACTGGGAACGTCCCAATCTCGGCCGGCATGAAGCCCTCGGCTCCAAAGAAAACAACATCGTCATTCCGGCGGACCACCACGATGGAAAAGATCACTTTGAAACCATGCTCAAGCACCCCAGCGACCCGGACGCCAATCGTCGTTACAAGGCAATCGGCTGGTCGAGTTACGACTGGGATGGTCCCCTTTCGGGCATATATACCGCGACCTCTCCAGATGGGCTCGACTGGACGCATACCCCTGAGCCCGTATTCCGCTTTCATCCGCGTCCGGGAACAAACGATCTCGGGCCAGTCGGGGATGCCCAATCGTTGATGATCGATACCTTGAAAAATCGCTACGTTGCTTTTCTCAGAGGGGGACGGGGTCGCTTGATGAGCTGTAGCGATGACTTTGTCACATGGACGCCACCAAGCCCCTTTCTCACAGCACTCCACGAAGAGGAAGTGCTCTACAACAACACGGGATTTGTCTATGGTGAGCAGTATCTCGGTTTTCTCACCCACTTCGACAGAGGTCCGCGCACGCAGACGCAAACCCTCAAACTCCTGAGCAGTCGAGACGGTGAGCAGTGGATGCGCATCCCGGGGGATGCACTCATCCCCTTGAGTGATGTCGGGGAATGGGATCGCTTTCAAATTCTACTCACAGGCGCGCCTCCGATTCGGGTTGGGGACAAACTCTACATCTACTATCGGGGGACGGCCCGGCGGCATAATAAGGTGAGAAAGGAGTTTGAACCCAGCATTGCCGCGGATCAGGACCCGAAAACTATGTCGATCGGACTGGCGACATTAAGGCTCGACGGCTTTGCTTCGATCAACGCGAGCTATGATGGCGGTACAATAACCACAACGCCGCTACGTAGCAACGGAGGCAGCCTTTCGCTCAACGTCAAATCGGATTATGGGAATGTCCTCGTGGAATGCCTCGATCCAGCCAACCAACCGATCCCCGGTTACAGTAAGGATGACTGCCTGCCGATACAGGTTGACAGTGTCGATGCCCAAGTCAAATGGAGAGACAAGGCTGACCTTGCTGAACTCAAGGAGAAGCCCTTTAAGCTTCGATTTCATCTGTTCAACGCGCGATTGTACGCCTACCGTGCCCTATGAGTTCGACACACATCGCCACTGTTATACCACATTCTTTCTGCTATACTGAAAAGCCATAAATCGGGATTCTGTTCCAACATGTCATTCTGAGTGATAAGCCTGTCCTGCCTGTGCCGCCTGTGCCGCCTGTCCCGAGCTTCGAGGGGAGCTTGCCGAAGTGATGACGAATCTATGCCCATGCCGAGTATACCCAACACACACGGTTTTGCTTGCTAACAGAAGACCTGATAGGTGATACAGATTATCATGCCCACCCCTGTAACCACTTACTATTTGGAAATGAATCGCCCAGAAGCGTTAAAATACAAACAGAACCTTGACCCTGAGTTCAGAATCATGGAGTGCAAGGTGAAGCAATATCAATTCAATAAATTCCTGTATGAATTTATTGGAGAGGCGTGGCAGTGGGTCAATAAACGCCAGTGGAGTGATGAAAAATGGCGACAGTATGCTGAGAGTGATTACCTCAGAACATGGGGAGCTTACCAATTCGGCAGCCCTGCCGGTTATTACGAGTTGCAGTTCCAAGACAAGAGGAATGTGGAGATTGCCTATTTTGGATTGGCCCCGCGATTTATTGGTAAAGGGTACGGCGGTGTTTTGCTCAGTCACGCGATCAGATCGGCTTGGGATTGGGGCGCGAGCCGAGTTTGGGTTCATACCTGCACCTTAGACCATCCGAATGCGCTGAATAATTACTTGGCAAGAGGCTTGAAAATCTATAAAGAGGAAGTCCTGCATTAGAAATCACCAGACCTTCCTCACACGATTTCACATGCGCGGCAGTCAATCTGATAGCACAACCACTTCCCCCAAAGCGTCCGGTAGTAAACGCTGCCAACTGAAAAACTCGAATTGATGAAAGGATTGTATCCATGCAAACGCCACATCCGAAATTCCCTCATCTGTTTCGGCCGATCGCCATGAAAAATGTAACGCTCCCCAACCGGATCGCTATCAGCGCGCATTTCGCGGGGTGGTGGGTCACCGATGGGCTGCCCAACGAAGATTTCGCCGCCTACATCGAAGAACGCGCCAAAGGCGGCGTCGGGCTCTTTGTGATCGGCGCCACCGGCCCGACGTATGACGCCGGACCGGATTGGATGCATAATACCTCAGACGCCATCATACCCCGCTACCGGATGCTGGCGGAGGCGGGGCATCGACACGGTACCAAGGTCTTCGCCCAACTGATTCACACGCGCGACCCAATACCCGAGCCCCCCGATGACCGTATCCGCATTGGGATGCAGGCGCAGGTCGTTCCTCGCTCACGTCAGCGTCCCCGTCGCCCAGATCGGAGCGGCGCCGAACTGCAGGCCTTGTCTCGGAAATTCGGCGAAGCCGCCGCCCGTGCAAAGGCAGGCGGGATTGACGGGTTGGAACTGCACGCCCACGAGGGCTTCCTCCATTCCCAGTTTCTCAGCCCGATACGGAATCAGCGTACTGACGCGTACGGCGGATCGCTTGTCAACCGCATGCGATTCGTCGTCGAGACCCTCCAGGCGATGCGCGATGCGATTGGCGATGAAATGCCCCTCGGTGTACGCCTGAAGGCCGATGATCAGGAAGCGGGCGGGATGACGGTGGAGGACTATATAGAGCTGGTTGTCCGGCTCGAAGCGATGGGGTTGGTGGATTATATCAGCCTCACTGCCGGCGATGGTGGCTTGCACCATGGTCCGATGACCCGCCCGGATGGGGAGTGGCTGTCTTTTGTGAATCAGATTAAGCAGGCGACCGATCTTCCCATCATGCACGCCGGACGCATCACCACGCCGGAGATGGCCGAAGCCGCTCTCGCCGATGGGATGATGGATGTAGTCTGCATGACCAAGACGCACATCGCCGACCCTCACTTCACACGCAAGGTGCATCAAGGTCGGCTTGCGGACATCCGCTACTGTACACGCTGTCTCCAAAGTTGCATCGGGAACTCGGCGCAGATGACCTGCGTGTACAACCCCGTGACGAGCCGGGAGCAAACCTGGGCGGAACTTCAGCCAGCGAAACACAGAAAGCGCGTGGTTATCGTCGGGGCGGGCCCTGCCGGAATGGAGGCTGCGCTGGTTGCGCATGCGCGGGGACACGAGGTCATCATGCTTGAGAAAAGCGGCCGGGTGGGTGGCCAGGTACGCCTCGCCGCGTCGAGCCCGATGCGCCGGATGTTCATCCGGATCGCCGAGTTCTACGAGCGTCAGGCGGAGAAAGGCGAGTTCGATGTCCACTTATCCAGCGAGGCCACGATCGATTCTATCCGCGCCCTCAAACCGGATGCGGTCGTCATCGCCACAGGGTCTACACCACGCGACGTCCGGGTCCCCGGTGGCCGCGAGGCTTGGACGGTGTCCCACGGACTGACTTGCAATCTGGACGGCATTGAGAAGATGCTGGTGGTTGACCGCACGGGAACGATGCACGCGCTGATGCTGACCGACTATCTCTCAGATCTAGGCATCGGAGTTGAGTACATCACCCCGGCAAGCCGGGCGGCGGATGCGGTCGAGGGCATGACGCGCGAGGAAATGCTCTCGCGGCTGCTCGGTCGGGGCGTGCGGTTTTTCGAGGAGGAAGATTTGGTGTACTGGGACGACCGGTACGCTCTCAGCCGACACAACCGCTTGGTCGAAGAACGGATCCTCAAAGAAATCGATGCGGTAGTCGTCTCCGCCGGCGCCGAGCCCCTCAACGAACTTGCCCTTGACCTACGAGGCGTCGTCCCCGCAGTTCATACCATCGGGGATGCCAATACCCCCCGGACGGTTTATGAGGCGACGCTGGGGGGTGGGCTGGTGGGACGCATGCTCTGATCGTATGATCATTGACGCAGAGGTGACGCGATAACGGAAACGTCGCCTGATTTCACTTGTTTGGACGAGAGAGAAGCTCTGTAGTGGCGGCGGGACAAGCGTTTGTAGCACCGACCATAATAAACCCTATGCGATTTTGGGAGATACGCAACAGACGACGATACAATAGGGAGGAGGAAGCATGGATTGCACGATTTACGCCGAACAATACACCCGTAAGACCATCTACCATTCGCCTCAGCGTCCAGGTTTCACCTGTTGGACGGGGGCGTGGATGATGCCGGACGACAGCATGATGGTCTGCTTTACGCAGGCCACCGGTCCGCTAGCGGGTAGACCACAAGCCCCGAAGGACATTCTGGAAAAGCTCAGTTGGCCGCCGCATGGAGAGCGTCGCTACGATATGACGGGGCTAGAGCTGAAGAACGTGCATCTCCGCTCATTCGATGACGGGGACAGTTGGGAACAGGTCAGTGCCGACCTGTTTCGCAGCCCGATGAACGGAATCACCGGCGAATGCGAGGTTGCTCTGAATGATGGCACGGTCTTGCGGGGCGTTTGGGGCTTCTACCTGCCGTTCAACCCAGAGCTACCTCAAACCGGATACCTGCAGCGCTCGAACGACGGCACCAAAACCTGGGGGCCGCCTGAAGTTCTGCTCGAACCCCAGAGGTATACAGCGTGGCCCAAGCGGCTTCGTCTCCTCCGTGATGGGCGGCTAATCGTGCTCGGTGGTCTCGCGCGCGTACCCGCCGATAGCAGATCGCGCCGGGAATACAATGGCTTATTCGAGCCGCTGCTGATGGTCTCCGAAGATGGTGGGAAGAGCTGGAGTGAGCCGATTGATGTTGTTCCCGCCGAGTCTCGAACGGATTGGGGCGGGGAAGAGTTCGACGCGGCGGAACTCGCGAATGGCGACCTCCTATGCGTGTTTCGCAGGGGGGACCCGCAAAACCCAACACGGGAAGTTCGCTGGCAAGGTGTGCTGAAGAGAACGGACAAGACCTGGGTTCCGGAGCAAGTTTGCCCAGCCCCGTTTCCTCACAGTGGCCATCCAGAACTCCTGGCAACTCGACAAGGAATCGTCTTGCACATCGCCACCACCGGCATTGACTGGACCAGCGACGCCGGCAATCGCTGGGAGAAATTGAATGTTCCGGCGACGAATTACTACCCTCGCAGCGTTCAGGCGGCGGATGGCCGCATCTACATCTTTTCGCACGTCGGTGGGGATAATCCCTATGGAGCGGTTGACCAATCCATCACGATGGAGACCTTCCGCCTTGTCCAATAGGTTTATCCAACAACGCGAATAACACGACCGCCAGGCCGCAGCCGTAGCCGGCGTCTACCAGCATCTCGCATGGAATGAAACTCGCAGTTGTTGCAATTGAGGCGAAATGCAGTATCAGATCTACTTTCGAATCAGCCGTGGTGGAATTGGTATCCCCTACGAGTTGGCAAAGACGGAATTTCTCGCGGTTTTTGCCCGTTTTGGACTGAAAATTAAACGCGAATTGTGGGCACGCCGCCGGATGTGGCTTGAACTTTATCTCCTGCCCGACAAGGTTGCATCAATCGCATCGGACCTCGGTTACACGGAAGCGATCCTCCACCAACGACCTGAACCGTACTGTGGTGAATCGCTTTCCCCAGTTGAGCGAGGGCGTTGGCATGTCGGGTGGATTCGCCAGCGTGAGCGGAAGGTGTATCAAACGGAGGTATACGTTCAAGATGCAGCATTGCTCTTGGCGGCTGCGCCGGATCGACGGGTGTTTCAGGTGGAGCACAATGGCGAAAAACGCTCTGCTTTTGGACATCACGCCCATCGTGCCATGTCTACGTTGGATGCGCGCTTTCTTTTCAACATCGCTCGCCCGAAATCAAGTGATGCAATTTTAGATCCCTTCGGCGGATTTGGCGGGCTTGTCTTTGAAGCGAGGCGGCGCGGGCTGCTGATCGTCGTTTCGGATATCGATGTGAGTCTGTCTCCCGGACTTTCGATGCTTGCCTCGGGGACCTATTTTGCTGCCGATGCTCGCTCCCTGCCGCTACCCGCAGATTCCTTCGATCTGATTATCACAGAACCGCCCTTTCGGACCTCCTACCGTCAAGCCGTGATGGATTCGCTTGCGGAAGTTCATCGCGTCCTCAAACCGGAGGGGCGGATGATCTTGCTGATTGCGATGGATATGCGCGAAGGAATCCAGGCGTCGCTGGAGCAGGCGGGAGCGCATGTCGAGCTTATCGGCGTCATTCCTCGGGGCGGTGGGTTGAAGTGCCCGGTATTGGAGATTACATTCCCTAAATAGCCCGTGTTCGACGGAAGAATTCTGCGGCCGAAAGAGAAAGTGCCAAGTATCAGACCGGAGAAACCAGGTTGTCCTGAACGTGGACTGGCCGGAAAAGGGTACGGCCAACACATTCAAAACTGTGGGGTTCTGTTGTTTTCGGACGTTGTATTCGTGCTGACGATGTCAACGCTGTTGACGTTGTGCATAGAGTTCTCGAAGACCGTCTCCATGTTTGCGCCAATAGGCATGGAGAATGCTGATCGTCGTGCCTAGGGAAAACATGCGAATACCCATATCCAGCCACGGCGCCGCGTCTTGAAAATCGTTGATCTCGACAATTGGCTCAACACCCACCCTCAGCGCCGCCTGGTATACCTCCGTCTGTATTGCTCGATCTTCTGCAGTACCTCTTTTTTCAGGTTCCCCCTTACTTTGCCAGAAATCTGCGGGCCCCCAGATGACCCCATCGACGCCTTCAACGGCAAGGATCTCTTCCAGATTCTCAACCGCCTCAGCCTTCTCAATCATGAGGATAACCACGATCTCCCTCAGCGCCTCAA
>JAPUIP010000482.1 GCA_027296925.1 Candidatus Poribacteria bacterium
TGCGCGTGCCAATGTTCGCGCACAAGAGAAACAACGTTTGATTTCTGACGGCGTATATCCCGTCAAATGCTTGACAGACGGATTGGATTTCAAGCGGACTCAACGCTCTCGCGCCCTTCAATCTTTATCCTCCAGTCATGAAAAAAGCCAGCGAAATGAGCGGGCTTTATACGCGCTATGAAGAATGGCTCGAATCCAGTCAGCATCTAGATTTGAGCTATTTTCCATCGCACCCGATAATTGCGCTTATCGGACGAAAAACATAATGTCGCCGTCAACTGCAACGGCAAGGCACGAATCTCTTACATGAGTCATGTCTATGCCACCAGGATCATTGATGGTCCTTGAGGAGATTTAGCCCGGAGCTTTAGATCCGGGCGTCTGCGGTGGCTATCGCCCAAAGCTGAACCAGGTCATCGCCCTACCTTGTCAGCCTGAAAACGGTGTAATCGCTTTGCTGCGCAGGTAATCGACGTTCATCTCGATACCGAGTCCAGGGCGATTTGACAGATGCAGGTGCCCGTCCCGAACATCCAAGGGTGGGTCAATCAACGCATCGTATGCATTGAGCTTGGCACGGCTGGTCTCCAGCTTGTAGAAGTTTGGCACGGTCATCATGGTATGCGCGCCAGCCAGTACGTTAATCGGCCCGCTCGCATCGTGCGGTGACACTGGCACATAGTACGCCTCAGCCAGCGTTGAAATCTTCTTCAGTTCCGAAATGCCGCCGGTCCATGTGACATCCGGCATGATGTAGTCGGCCAGTTCGTTTTCGAGGATGGGCACGAACTCATAGCGGGTGTGCAGCCGCTCGCCGACACAGATGGGTACGCTGACGTTTTGTCTGACCTGCTTCAGCGCGTGGTAGCTCTCGACGGGAACGGGCTCTTCGAACCAGCCGATGTTATAAGGCTCCAGCCGTTTCGCAAGCCGAATTGCCGTCGGTACGTCGAACCGGCCGTGGCAGTCGATTAAGATCTCAACCTTAGGCCCAACCGCCTCGCGAATCGCGGCGATTACGTTTGCACCCTGTTCCTCGCCCGCCGCGTCCATCTGTCCGCTCAAATAGCCGTTGGCTTCTTCCGGATGGCGAGGGAACGGGTCGGTCTTCAACGCGGTGTGACCGGTTTCCACGATTGCCTTACAGTGTGCAGCAACACCCTCCGGACTCTGCACCCTCGACTTGCCGGGGTGGGTATACAGCGCAATCGAGTCTCGCACCGGGCCGCCGAGGAATTCGTAGATTGGCAGGCCAAGCTGTTTTCCACGAATATCCCAAAGGGCGATGTCAATCGCACTGACGACATTCGATGTCGCGCCGCGGGTCCCCATGTATGTAAACGCCCGAAATACCTTGTTCCATGTCGCTTCGATGCGCGTTGGGTCGTCGCCCTGGATGAGATCGCCGACCTGTGCGGCGATAGCGCAAACCGCCCGGTTCGCCCAGCGGCTTGTGCCGGTGATCTCTCCCCATCCGGTGATACCCTCGTCCGTCGAGACCTGGACGAAGACATACTCTCGCTCTCGGCCGGGAGCTTCATCCGCTGTGTCAAGGTAGGGCGCAGGCGCATTGATAAGCCACGGTGTAACGCCGGTGATTTTCATAATGTCACTCCTGTCTTGGATAGAAATCTGTGTGTTGGTCAACGGTATGGTACAAACTTAACTGGATCAGATGTGAATGGTTGACCTTTGCTTCACGTGGCGCCTCCGGCATGGCTCATGAATTTGGCGGCTCCAGCGGCAATCCAGCCCCCCACGCCGGTGAGGAGAAAGCGGCCCCCCGCCGCGGCATATTTCGCAGCCGTGTCATTGCTCGCAAGCGTACCGGCAGTCCGTCCTGCGGCCTGGATGCGGGCCAGCGCATCATCGATTGTGTCCTGAACTTCTGGAAGCTGAATGTTACCGATGTGACCCATCGAAGTTGCCAGATCGGACGGCGCAACGAAGAACACGTCGATGTGGTCTACCGTGAGGATCTCGTCAAGGTTTCTGACGGCGACAATGTCTTCTATCAGGACGATCAGCAGCGTTTCGTCGTTTGCGACGTCGAAGTAATCGGGGACGGCGTAACCCTGGCGGCTCGTGAACATACCCCGGTAACCGATGGGAGCGAACTTGCCGCCATCGACCACGTTTTGTGCTTCTGCCTTCGTGTTGACGTGTGGAACAACGATGCCCTGGGCGCCGCGATCGAGTGTACGGTAAATTAGGGCTTGATCGTTCCGGTTGATGCGCACCACCGAGGTCATGCCCCAGATGTCGCAAGCGCGAGTGAGGTTGCCGAGTTCGGCTGCGTTTACCGGTCCGTGCTCACCCTCCAGCCATACGCCGTCGAAGCCGGCGGGGCCAAAGGCATCAATATCGTC
The DNA here is from genome assembly GCA_027296925.1 of Candidatus Poribacteria bacterium. GTDB lineage: Bacteria > Poribacteria > WGA-4E > WGA-4E > PCPOR2b > JAPUIP01. The sequence goes on from JAPUIP010000482.1 coordinate 2,370, forward strand.
CGAGTGGGTAAAGCCGCTGGCCACGTAGGCGGTGCCGCCCTCGGCGAGTTTGTGCTTAATTCGGTTCGGTCTAATTTGCATATTGTGTTCTCCTGGCCGCTGATTGCTTGCCACGGCCTTAACGAAATGAACTGATACCGCAGCCGTTTGTGATGGATACCAATCTTTGAACTGCCGCAAAAAGTCACAGCGATTCTTCCATTCCCGGCTGCACTACCATTAAAACGGGAGTCAGGCACAATTGGTTTAATCAGAAACGTATTAAGAACAATGCACCTCAGTTCATCCACCCCACCACATGGAGGAAATTCTATGCCATCAATGCACACTGAAGCTTCGTCTTCTGCCGCTCCGGCAGATCAGAAGCCGAACGTTGTTTTCGTCATTACCGATGATCAAGGCTACGGCGACCTCGCGTGTCATGGGAATCCGGTAATCAATACCCCGAACCTCGATCATCTCCGTGGGGAAAGCCTGCGTTTGACCAACCTCCACGTCGGTCCCACCTGCGCGCCAACGCGAGCGGGCATCATGACGGGACGCTACTGTAACTGTACCGGCGTGTGGCACACCATCGGCGGTCGCTCGCTACTCCGCAACGATGAGGTGACCATGGCTGATGTCTTTCGCGCAAATGGCTACAGAACAGGGATGTTCGGAAAGTGGCACCTGGGGGACAATTACCCCTTCCGACCCCATGACCGAGGATTTGACGACGCCCTTTATCACGGCGGCGGCGGCATCAGTCAAACGCCCGACTACTGGGGGAATGACTACTTTGATGACACCTACTTCAACAGTGGCGTCGAAAAATCATTCGAGGGATATTGCACCGATGTTTGGTTCGATGAAGCGATGAAGTTTATTGAAAGGAACAAAGATCGTTCTTTCTTCTGTTATCTGTCCACCAACGCGCCGCACGGGCCTTACCGCGTTCCCGGTGCGTACAGTGCGCCTTATCGAAAACAGGGCGTGCCTGCGGACAGGGCCAACTTCTATGGGATGATTACCAATATCGACGACAATATGGCCCGGCTCCGACATCGGCTCAGAATCTTGGGGCTTGAGGAGAATACTATCTTGATCTTTATGACCGATAACGGATCGGCTGAGGGGTGCGCGCTGGACAGCAACCAATTCGTCGTCGATGGCTTCAATGCCGGCATGCGCGGGAAAAAAGGCTCGGAATACGAGGGTGGGCATCGTGTGCCCTTATTCATGCACTGGCCGCATGGTGGATTTACCGAAGGTCGGGATATTGACCAGCTCACCGCGAATATCGATCTGCTTCCGACCTTAATCGACCTCTGCGGACTGGAAGTCTCTGAAGGCGTTCATTTTCACGGGACCAGTCTGACGCCACTTTTCCGGGGTGAAATGGGGGCCTGGCCGAGCCGCGTTATCGTAACCGACTCGCAGCGGGTCGAGCATCCGATTAAATGGAAGCAGAGCGCGACCATGACGCAACGTTGGCGGCTGATCAACGGCGTGGAGCTTTACGACATTCTAGCTGACCCCGGGCAACGAAATGACGTCGCCGCCAATTATCCCGATATTGTCGAAGAACTTCGAGGACATTATGAAGCGTGGTGGGAGCTTGTCTCGCCGCGATTCGACGAAGACTGTCCAATTGTTATCGGCACGGAAAACGAAGCGGTGTCGCTGCTGACCAGTCATGATTGGCACGGAGAGCAGCACGCCTGGAATCAGGGACAGGTGCGTCAGGGATTGGCATGTAATGGGTATTGGGCAATCGAGCTCGCCGAAGATGGTGAGTACACCTTTGAACTGCGACGCTGGCCGAAAGCCGAGGATCGACCGATGACCGCCGGCATTCCCGGCGAGATTACCGATTGGTATCATGGCGGTCACGCACTCAACCTGAAAACCGCTCGGATTCGAGTGGGGGAACAGGAACAGATGCAACCCATCCCCCCGGACGCAAAGGGCATGACATTCACTTTTGCTCTGAAGGGCGGTCAAACCCGCTTGCAAACATTCCTGACGGATGATGACGGGCTTTCGATTGGTGCTTACTACGTCTATGCCAGACGGGTCGTCTGAAGCGCCGAAATTCTCAACTACCACGCAAGATACCATTTTGCGCCATCACGCGGACCGGAAGGCGGCCCCTTACACATCATCAAGGGCAAATCGGAACTGGTTCAATCGCTGAGCCAACGCAATCACCCGGCGTTTGACCGCTTCGAGGTCGTGCCCGCTCAGCGCATCGCGGATGCAATCGGCAATCT
>JAPUIP010000483.1 GCA_027296925.1 Candidatus Poribacteria bacterium
GTGCTCACGGCGGCAGGGAGTTCAGCCCGTCAGACATCTATCACCAAAGACAAACCTGTTGACGCCGTGATCATGGCGATTGTCGATTGCATCGAAGTTCACGGTGAAATTCAGTACCAGAAGTGAATTGTGAAATCGAAGAATTACACGCCCCCCGAAATTGTAGACCGAGACTTACCACTGAAAATTGAACTCATCGAGCGCATCGGTTGGCTCGTTAAGCTGCGCTGGATCGCAATCACAGGTGTATTTCTAACCGTCGGTATTGCGAGTTGGGGACTCAATATCATTACCAATCCGGTGCCGTTATATGTCATCGCTGCGCTGATGGTGCTCTATAATTTTGAGCCGCAGATCTATCCTAAGCATCTCACGGAAAAACCATTCGACTCGGTTAAGCGGCACGCATGCACGCATATTATCCTGGATCTGTTTTCCCTGACGGCGCTGATCCATTTTAGCGGCGGTGTCGAAAACCCGTTTATTCTCTACTTCATCTTTCATCTGGTCATCGCAAGCATTCTCCTCTCGAAAAAAGTCAGTTACATCCTCGCCACGCTCAACACCCTGCTCTTAAGCTCTCTCATCTCCCTTGAGTATTACCACATCTTACCCCACTACCACCTCAATTTCTTGCCTGAAACGCTCTGGCGCGATCCGATCTACATTTCAAGTGTACTGTTTGTGTTTCCAAGTACGCTGTTCTTCTCTGTCTACCTGGCGACATCAATTATGGACACGGCACGGGCGCGCGAGGCGGAGACCCGCGAGTTGAAGGAGAGCCTTGAGGAAAAAGTTGTCGAATTGGAAAAAGCGAGGGGAACGGTGCTGCTTGAGCGAAACAAGTTCAAGTCGATTATCGAGTGTATGCAAGAGGGGGTTGTCTTCGTTGACAGCAAAAATCGGGTATCGCTCTTTAATAAGGCTGCACAGCAGAGCCGCAAAGAGCAATTCGGTATTGACCCGGAAGACCCGCAATCCCCAGAGACTTACGGAATTCTGCCGCAAATCGCAGCGGATTTATCGAACGGACACGCGGTGATCGAACAGCAAACCCTTCAGATTAAGGATAAGTTTTTTGAGAATACCTTCGCTGCTGTGCGTGACGACAACGATAACTATTTAGGCACGGTGCTGGTTTGTCGCGATGTGACGGATCGGAAGCGGATGGAGCAGCAGATGATTCAATCGGAGAAGATGGCGGCGATTGGAGAGTTAGCGGCGGGGGTTGCGCATGAAATCAACAATCCGCTCGATGGCTTGCTCAATTGCATTCTCCGTATTCAGCGCAACCCGCAGAACAAGCAACAGACGAAAGAATATTTGGCGCTCATGGAGGAAGCCCTGCTACGCATTGAATCGACCGTCGGACAACTCCTCGACTTTTCGCGCAAACATGAACTTGCGCTCGCACCCATCTCGCTCAATGACGTCGTCGATGAGGTTGTCAGTCTGATTAAGTATAGTGCCGAAGAAAAGGGTATCCAAATTGTAAAGCATTTCCAGAAGGATCTGGATCTGATTCTTGGGGACAAACACCTGTTAGAACAGGTCGTTCTAAATCTTGGACTAAATGCGATTGCCGCCATGCCCGATGGAGGCGTACTCACTTTTCAGACTGGAAAGATCCAATTTGATGTCCTGCTTGGTGATGCGGCGGTTTATGTCCAAGCGACAGACACAGGCACCGGCATCCCCAAATCTGTCCAGGATCGGATCTTTGACCCGTTTTATACCACCAAAATCACCGAGAAAGGTACAGGGCTCGGACTCTCCGTATCCGACCGGATCGTTAGACAGCACGAGGGCGTCATCGAATTTGAAAGCGAGGCCGGTCGCGGATCCACGTTCACCGCGAAATTACCGATAAGGAGGATTCAGGAAGACGCATGAAGGTATTGGTTGTTGATGATGAAAAGATTAAACGGATTACTTTGCGTGATGATCTGCGCGAGGCAAATTATGAAACAATCGCGGTGGAGTCCCCCACGATTGCGTTACAGCTTTTGCAGAACGAACATTTTGACGTGCTTGTCACTGACCTGCGCATGCCGAAAATGCACGGCATCGAATTTCTCAAACGGGTCAAAAAGGCGTATCCGCATATTACAGTGATTGTCATGACCGCCTATGCCAGCGTTGAGACCGCCGTGGAAGCGATGAAGTTCGGTGCGTACAACTACATCAAGAAGCCTTTCGCCAGTGAAGAGTTGATACGGATGCTAGATCAACTGAAAGTGCTTCATAATAGAGAAAACCTCCATACCCAGTTGACATCTCGTGCTGCACAAAGAGCCCCATATCACAATATCATTGGAAAGAGCCGGGCCATGCTGGAAATCTTTGACTTGCTCGACAAGGTTTCCGACTCTCACAGCACCGTGCTCATCTATGGCGAGAGTGGCACGGGCAAGGCGCTCTTTGCCAAGTCGATTCATTTTAACAGTTCAGGCAGTCATCTTCCCTTCGTCGCCCTTAACTGTGCGGAGCTATCGGCGGAAAGATTGGACCGGGAACTCTGTGGGCATGAAAGCGGTGAGCGGAAAGCTGCGCATCAAGGTACACTTTTCCTCGATGACGTGGATTTACTTCCCGCAGAACTACAAGCCAAACTGCTGCGGCGGCTAGAAACGCAGCGGGGTGATTGGCACAGAGACACAACAGCAACTCCGGCGGAGGTACGGGTGATTGCTGCCACAACAGAAAATCTGCGTGCGAAAGTTCAAAATGGCGCGTTTCGAAACGACCTCTTCTATCGGCTCAACGTTGTGCCAATCTTTCTGCCGCCCCTTCGTGAGCGGAAGGAAGATATTCCCCTCCTCATCAACCATTTTTTAGACCTGTTCTCTCCAAATCGTCTCATCCGAATTTCCACCCAGGCGGTCGATCTGCTCATGGAATACCCATGGCCCGGCAACGTGCGTGAATTAGAAAACGTCGTTGAGCGGCTCGTAACCGTTGGCGCCGGCAGGGATATTACCGTCGAGGATATTCCGCTTGAACTGAAACTCCCAACCCATGTCGCCCTGAAAGACACACTGAGTGAGATTTCATTTCAAGAGATTATCCGATCCACGGAGCGAGAGCTGATCACATGGGCGATGAAAAAAGCAGGTGGGAACAAAACACAGGCGGCAAGACTCCTTAAGATGAAACCTTCAACCTTTCGCGATGCCCTTGCCAAGCATACTGACCGGATCGAATAGAGGGGGTAGTCTGAACGAAAAACTGGAACGCAAACGCATTCGTGCGGAAGCCATTCGAAGGCGGGACAATATATCACCAGCCACGAGATCCGAATTGAGTGAACGGATTATTCACCGGGTGATGGATTGGATTGAAAGTTATCAGACCGCCGATACCGTTCTACTTTATCTCAGCATGCGGAGCGAGGTTGAGACGGATGGACTGCTCGACTACCTCTTGACACAGGCCAAAGTCGCGCTCGCTCCTGTGATGGATAGGAAACAACGTACCCTCACGCCGCACCGCATCATGGATGCGCAAAGCGACCTCGTTCTCCACCCTTACGGCATGCGCGAACCGAATCCAGAGACCTGCCCACCGTTTCCGCTCGACGCAATTGATCTGATTATTGTTCCCGGCGTCGCTTTCGATCGCCAGGGCTACCGCCTCGGATACGGTGGTGGGTTCTATGATCGCTTCCTGCCACAGTGTCCGCAGGCGGTTTGGATCGGATTGGCCTATGAAGCACAGATTATTGAGGACACATTGCCGCAACTGCAGGACGTCCCAATGCACGAGATTGTCACGGAAAATGGCGGCGTGATGCGCAAGACCTAATGCGTAACCAGTCGTTCATTTCACCTTGCCTCCCAAGCCACACCGCGTCGCGGAAACAGGATGGTTTTCTGTGCCTCTATGGTATCAAACGGATCAACCCCGTATTTTTCCCGGTATTTCTGGTGATGTCGTTCCTCATGCGCGGTGACCTCCGTTAGCGGCAGGTCAATGGGTTCACCACCGCGCCGTGCCGACTCGCGGAGCGCGATGAGAATCTCCTGATCCTTTCGCCCGTTGATGGCGCCGTACTCCGCATCCCCCCCTTCAACAACAGCCCGGTAGATGCTGTGCAATTCCGCGCCACGCGCCACATCGTCCATATCTCGGAGTCCATAAGTTTTCAGCGGGTTTTCCCAAATCACCGGCGGGTCGGTATCAACGCGAGCGTGGTCAACGACCTCCACGCCGTTCACCTCCGTTGTGACGGTCTGAATCGGATACGTCTCTATTTCGTTACCCGCATAGATTTGCAGCTCCTCGCCGAGAATTGCCCCTTTCGTGCCATCGATTTCCCAGTAATTGCCGCGCCGTCGTGTCGGAAACTCATAAACGAGGGAAACGCCATTCTCAAATTCAACGACGCCGACCTCCCACGTGCACTCGCCAATCTCTTTGGCATGCCCAATCACACGTACCGCTTCACTCTGCACAAGCGTGCGGATGGCATTCATGCCGTGATAGGAGCCGGAAGTGTACCAGAGGTGCGCGTGGGTAATCTCGCCAATCAGTCCGGCGTCGACAAGTTTACGTTTGAGGCGCTCACGCGGCCATCGCCAGACATTCTCTGCGACCTCCAGCTTGACGCCATATCGATCGGCTGCATCAATCATCCGATCGGCGCACGGAAGGGTCGTCGCGATCGGTGTCTCCGTGATCACGTGGACACCGTGCGATGCCGCAATCTCCGTGATCACGTGGTGTCCGTCGGGCGGAATGGTAATTAGCAGGACGTCCGGCGACGCCGACGCGATCAGCGTTTCAACGTCTGTGTAGCCAGAAACATTCATACGCTGTGCAACCTCTGCCGCGCGACGTTCGTCAATGTCGCACACACCGACCAATTGATAAATCGGATCGAGCTTTGGAATGGTGCGCAGGTGCGCTCCTGCTCGACTTCCCGTGCCAACAACGGCTATTTTCAGTTTGTCCATAGTGTGCCTTCCGCATATTCCCTTTCTACTGTGTCAAAAAATAGAAGTGATTGGTGGGCCCATGTCCATGCCCAATCTCCAGCGAATATCGGATGGCGTTCGTGATGTAATCCTTTGCGGACCGAATGGCTGCTACCAGATCTTTTCCCAGTCCAAGATGTGTCGCAATCGCAGCCGAGTATGTGCACCCCGTGCCGTGCGTGTTCTTCGTCTCGATCCGCTCCGCTTCAAAGAGTGTAAAATCCCCGTCGGCATATAGGACATCGGTGGATTGGTCGCCCAAAAGGTGTCCGCCTTTGACGAGTACGCTCTGGCAGCCATACTCATGAATCGCCTTCGCTGCCCGCTTCGCATCATCGATCGTTCGGATGTCACATCCGGCGAGGAGCTCCGCTTCATAGACGTTTGGCGTAACGACCGTCGCCAACGGCAACAGTTCAGATTTCAAGCTCTCGATGGCTTCCGGCTTGAGCAGGGAGAATTTGCTTTTGGAAATCATCACCGGATCAATGACGATGTTCTTCGGCGAGTTTTGCCGTAGCTTCTTGGCGACGGTCTGTACAATCGCCGATGAAGATAACATTCCGGTTTTGAGGGCGGCTACGTCAAAATCGGAGAAGATGGCGTCGATCTGCGCTTCAATCATATCGATTGGCAGATCAAATGCCCGAGTGACTTCAAGCGTATTCTGCGCGGTAATGGAGGTAATGACAGACATTCCAAAACCGCTATTGGCGTGAATGGCTTTGATGTCAGCTTGAATCCCCGCACCCCCTCCTGAATCTGAGCCGGCAATTGTCAAGATCTGTTTCATGGGAATCTCCCGGTATTTCGTATCCTACCTCTCAGAGGTTTCAACTCCAGCGAGTTGATGTAGATACGCCTTTGCCCGCTGTGCACCACCCGAGGACATCACGCCGGACATCACCGCTACTCCATAGGCGCCAGCATCGATACACGCCAGAACCCGCTCCGGCGTTATCCCGCCTAATGCGAAAACAGGAATGTTAACCCCTCCCGCTACCTTATGGAGGTTGTCCAAACCGACAGCCGGTCCATATCCCGGTTTACTCGCCGTCAGATAGATTGGGCTATACGTCAGAAAATGTGCGCCTTCGATTTCCCGCCGCTTCGCCTCTGCGAGCGTGTGGACGGAACAACCAATGACTAACCGGCCATCTGTCCGCTCAATCACTTCCCCGACAGATGCCGCATCACCCGGCAAATGCACGCCGTCCGCACGAACATCCATGGCAATCTCGATCCGCGAGTTAATGAACAGTTGCGCAGCATAGGTATGACAGAGCTTGCGGATAGGGCGAGCCAGCTTCATAAATTCACCATCGCTCAGGTCTTTCTCTCTGATTTGGATTCCGGATACGCCCACATCCAGGAGTTCATGAATAGCGTCAGACAACATCCGGGGCGCACAGAGCGTTCGGTCGGTGATGGCATAGAGCCTGAAATGGAGTGAGGCAGGTTTGATATCAGACAATTTTTTGAATGAACTTTCGCGTGACTTTCAACGGGCCTTAGTTCGTACTCGCTATGAGTTCAATCCTAAGAAGGCGTAAATTCTTCCAGCTTCGCTTTTCTCATCGGTAATCAATGCAGTCGTTCATTTTCTATACAAACATGGCGTCTATGAAATGCCAATGAGTTTCTTCGCAAGATCAAAAATTGAGCGTCCGATCCAATTTCGATGAGCAGCAATTGTATTGAGGCTTATTTCTGCATCTTTTAATGCTATCAGATTTTCTTCAACCAATCGACTCAGTGCGTAAACCGAAAGATAAATCCGTTTGTCAGTTATTCTGGCCATTTGAGACAAAGCCTTAAAGTCGTCGCTCAGTATGATATCAATTCTTTCTTGCTCTGCTAACAAAATGGCGGCAGCTTCCCCTCTGTCTATTCGCCGATTCTGGTGACAAATTGTATCGACTTCCGTTGCTGATGCAATCGAGAGAACATGAATCTTGCCTGCTCCAATCAAACACAATGCTTCGTTCGCGGCTTGACCATGAACGTCCTCAAAAATTGCCACGGATTCAAGTTCGCTTTTGACCTCTTCTGGGAGAAAAATCTCGATGACTGTTAAGGATTCCTCCAAAATACGACCTGTGCCCAATGAGATTAAGCTGCTTGTATCAGCTATCACTTTGCGAAGAACTGTCTTTTTTGGCACCTGCGATGCTCTCCTCCAGAATGCTTTTGCCTATTTGAATTTCTAGTGCATAAGCGTATCCCACAATCCTGGCGAGCTGATCAAAACTAAGTTGCTCGTTGAGATATTTCTCGGAAGCGAGTTGCTTCAGGTCTGCCATTTCCGTCATTTCCTCGATATGTCTCACGATTGCTTCTCTCACGACCCCCATCCGCCCTTTTGTTTCGTATGCGGCTAGCCGATCAATTTCCTTGAGCAGGTCTGGCTCAAGTGCAATGGTTAAAGTTGATAATTCTGCCATAAGGTGTCACCCAATTAGAAGATTACGACATATCAATTCTCAAGAACCTGGTTGATACGCTGAAGTTCATCCTCAGACAGTTCGCCGTCAGCGGCAGCGGCATTTGCCTCAATCTGTTCGATACTTTTTGCGCCAGGGATTGGGCAGGTTACGCCGGGATGGGCGAGGACAAATTGTAGCGCGGCTTGCGCCAGATTGCGGTCATCCCTTGCGAGAAAGCTGAGTTGCTCGACGGTTTCCAGATTGCGGAGAAAGCGTTCCCGCCCCTCGCCTTCGTTCCAATCCTCGCGCACCCAATCCGTGAACGTCGACGCCGGCGTAAATTTTCCGGTCAGGACACCTTGCGCCAGTGGACCGCGAATGAGTGTCCCGATATTGTTCTCCAGGCAGTACGGTAATAACTCGGACTCCGCGTCGCGTCTTAAGATACTGTAATTGAGTTGGCATACCGCGCAATTCCCATCACGATTAAACCGTTGCAGGACATCAAGAGAGTCAGTCGAAATTCCGTATGCACGAACTTTGCCTGCCTGCACCAATGCCTCGAACGCTTCAAGGAAAACATCGGGTTCCGCCAGCCCACTGATGTGACACTGGTACAGGTCAATGTAGTCCGTTTTGAGGCGGTACAAACTGGCATCGCAACACCCTTTGATATGCAACGGATGGGTGTAGGGTAGCGCGTGTCCAAATCGCCCCGCCCAGTTGCCGACCTTTGTGGCGATATAGACATGCTCACGATGAGAGGCAAGCGCCTCCCCAACCAGCTCTTCGCTCGTGCCCATGTCGGTTCCATACGCATCCGCTGTGTCAAACAGGTTCACGCCTAACTCAACAGCACGCTGCATGGTGGTAACAGCTTCCTTCTCTTCGACAGCCCCCCATTGCCCAGCGATGCCCCAACAGCCCATACCAACGGCTGAAACTTCCCAACCCGTCTTCCCTAATACGCGATATTTCATGTCGGCTTCCTTTCATGACTTCGCCGTTCCCACGTAGGGCACAGGAACAAGAGATTGCCTGGGATTAGTATTAAGCGATCCCGCCTTCCAGAGGACTCGATGCCGTTGCATAGAGCTTCCTTGGAATACGTCCTGCGAGAAATGCCAGCCGTCCCGCTTCGATTGCTTTTCGCATCGCTTCCGCCATCAACACCGGTTGGCGGGCTTTGGCGACCGCGGTGTTGAGCAAAACGCCATCGCAGCCGAGTTCCATGGCGACGGCGACATCAGAGGCGGTCCCAACCCCCGCGTCAACGATAACCGGAACGCTGATAATATCGCGGATGATCTGGATGTTGTAGGGATTACGGATGCCCATCCCTGATCCAATCGGGGCGCCCAGCGGCATCACCGCCGCGCAACCGAGGTCTTCGAGCTTCTTGCACGTAATAGGGTCATCGTTGCAATACGGCAGCACGGTGAATCCATTCTTGATTAAGGTCGCAGCGGCAGGTAACAACTGCTCAACATCGGGAAACAGCGTTTCATCATCGCCGATGACTTCCAACTTGATGAGATCTGTTTCCAGAGCCTCGCGTGCCAACTCGGCTGTCAAGACTGCGTCCTTTGCGGTGTAGCAGCCGGCGGTGTTCGGCAAAATCGTGTATCCCCGTTCACGAAGGATATTAAACAGATTTTCACCGGAAGTGTCGCGAAGCTTCACTCGCCGAATCGCTACGGTCACGATTTCGGCGCCACTCGCTTCAATCGCACGGAGCATTACATCGAAATTGGGATAACTTGATGTGCCGATGAACAATCGGGATTGATAAACCTGATCGCTGATTTTAAGTCCTTCCATTTTTGTCCTCATTCTCAATTTACCCTTGAAAATTTTGAACCTTTTCAAGGGTAAATTAACTCCTACCCGCCCCGAACGGCGCGAATAATCTCGACTTCGCTTTCCGGTTGAATTTCCGTTTCCTCCCACTGTTTACGGGGAACGACCTCTCGGTTGAGCGCGACAGCAATCCCCGGCTGGGATGGATCGATTTGCAGATCTAGCAGCAATTGATGGAGCGTCAAACCCGGCTGAACTCCTTTGCTCTTGCCGTTTACCTGGATATTCATCCTTTTCACCCCTTGGAGCGGATCTATTCCAATTGACATGAGTGTTGCAATGCGTAACTCGTCATGTGTAAAACGTGAAGCAGCATTCGCTCGGATTGACCCGTAAATCCATTTTCGCATTTTTCGATTTCCTGCCACCTCTTTTTTATGAAAACCGTGACAACTGAAACGGCTCGATGATTTCTGAAGTTTCTCCAGTTAAGATGAGTGAAGCGATTTCACGAGCGGTGACAGGAGCAAGCAATATGCCTTTTCGATAATGCCCGGTTGCCATGATGAGATTTTCGATAGCGGTTTTTCCCAGAATGGGCGCATTGTCGCGGCTGCCCGGACGCAAGCCAACCCACGTTTCCACAATGGGAAAGTCGTAAATGCCAGGCAGGGCTTCCCACGCACCACGCAATAGCTCAAACATGCCGCCCGCTGTCAGTTGCGTATCAAATCCCTGCTCCTCGGATGTGGCGCCGACCAGTAACCTTCCATCATTCTTCGGGACCAGATAGGTATCGGGTGCGTGAATGACCTTTTGGATGATGGGCGGCTGATCCATTTGCAGCGCCAGCATCTGTCCTTTCACAGGGCGAACGGGAGGTCGAATCGCTTCGGGCAGCCCCGGAATTAATGGCGACCAACACCCGGCGGAAAGCACGACCACATCTGCTTCTACCTGCGTACCATTCACCCAAACCCCTGCGGCGGCTTCGTCCTGAATCTCGATCTTTTCGACCGGATTTTCTTCGTGCAGCATGCCTCCAAGCTTTTGAAAGGCATGCGTGAGCGCCTGGGCCATTAGACGATTATCAACTTGGAAGTCCGCATCACAGGAAATGGCCGCCGTGACTCTGGGCGAAAGCGATGACTCAACTTCACGCGCTTCTGCGCCGGTCAGCCATTCGACCGGGAGATTCAACATCTGCTGCAACTCATAGAGGTGTTGCAGTTCCTCCATGTCGTCTCGATCCAGGGCGATAATTAATGTGCCTTCCGTGCGTAATTCAACGGACATGCCACTATCCGATTCCAACTCCTGTACCCATTTGGGGTACATCTGAGAGCTGGTCAGACCAATTTGGCGTAGATCTCCCTCGTTCAAGTTGACCTCCGCCAAAGGGGACAACATGCCCGCCGCCGCCCAGCTTGCCGCACGGCCAGCTTGATCGCGTTCATAGATCGAGACTGTGCACCCTGCTTTCGCCAGTTGCCAGCCGATGCCGAGTCCGATCACGCCGCCGCCGATGATGATGATTCGTTGGTTTGAATGTGAACTGTGACTTTGCATAATTTATAAAGACCTCTGGCAATTATACCGGCGCCGAACCTTTGAAAAACCTCGCAAGGGTTGCCTCCCGACGTAAAACGCAAAACGTAAGACCGAACGATTCGAGGCGTTACGTTTCACGTTTTACGCTTTATGCCTTTCCATTTAGTCCTGAGTATACACCTCTGAACCCGCCTGCTTAAATTCATCGCTTTTTTCGGCGAGTCCTAACTGGACGGCCTCCTGCTCGGTCACACCCTTTTCTGCCGCATATTTACGGATGTCTTCCGTAATCTTCATCGAGCAGAAATGCGGACCACACATCGAACAGAAATGGACCTTTTTCGCGGATTCTTGCGGGAGGGTTTCATCGTGAAATTCACGGGCAGTTTGCGGATCGACACTCAAATTAAATTGATCTTCCCACCGGAACTCAAAACGGGCCTTCGACAGTGCATTATCACGCTCCTGCGCGCCCGGATGGCCTTTGGCAAGGTCTGCAGCATGCGCCGCAATCTTATAGGTAATGACACCTTCTTTGACGTCGTCTCGATTGGGCAACCCGAGGTGCTCTTTCGGAGTCACATAGCAGAGCATCGCACACCCGAACCAGCCAATCATCGCTGCACCAATCCCACTCGTGATATGGTCGTAGCCGGGGGCGATATCCGTTGTCAACGGACCCAACGTATAGAATGGTGCTTCATAACAGTGCTTGAGTTCAAGATCCATGTTCTCTTTGATCATATGCATTGGGACATGGCCAGGCCCTTCAATCATGACTTGACAATCTTCCTCCCATGCGATCTTTGTGAGTTCACCCAATGTTTCTAATTCAGCAATCTGAGCCTCATCGTTGGCATCAGCGATGGCGCCGGGACGCAAGCCGTCTCCAAGCGAGAAGGAAACATCGTAGGTCTTCATGACCTCACAGATCTCGCGGAAATGGGTATAGAGGAAGCTTTCCTGATGGTGTGAAAGACACCATTTCGCCATGATGCTGCCCCCGCGTGATACAATACCACAGGAACGATTCGCCGTGAGTGGAATATATGAAAGGCGAACGCCGGCGTGAATCGTGAAATAATCCACACCTTGTTCCGCTTGTTCAATGAGGGTGTCTCGATAAATTTCCCATGTCAGCTCTTCCGCCTTGCCCCCCACTTTTTCAAGCGCTTGATAAATCGGGACGGTGCCAATCGGAACAGGAGAATTGCGGAGAATCCATTCACGAGTCTCATGGATATTCTTCCCCGTTGAAAGATCCATGACAGTATCCGTGCCCCATTGCGTCGCCCAGCGCATTTTTTCAACTTCCTCTTCAATGGAAGAAGCGACCGCCGAGTTGCCGATATTCGCATTAATCTTCACAAGGAAGTTTCGGCCGATAATCATCGGTTCACTTTCGGGATGATTGATATTTACCGGGATAATCGCACGTCCCCGCGCAACCTCATCACGCACAAACTCAGGCGTAATATATCTGGGGATATAGGCGCCAAAAGACTCGCCGGGGTGTTGATGGTTCATACGGTTTCGGGTACGATAGTCGCCGTTAATCGATTCATACGCTTGTTCCCGACCTAAATTTTCGCGGATGGCGATAAACTCCATTTCCGGTGTTACAACACCGCGCCTCGCGTAGTACATTTGTGTGACAGCATGGCCCGCTTTCGCACGGAGTGGCTTCCGTTTTAGACCGGGAAAATGTTCCAAACGCCCTTTCTTCTTTGTACCGCTACGAGCATATTGTTCGTTACCTTTGGTCAGATACCCGTTATCCTGCGGCTGAACGTCACGCCCTGTATATTCTTCGACATCGCCACGAGCCGAAATCCAATCCCGTCGCAGTGGGGCCAATCCCTGCTGTGTATCGTAAGACTGCGAATCATCTCCCCACGGCCCGCTTGTATCATAAACACGCACAGGTTCATTAATCTCCGGCTGGCCGTTAAATGATTCAGTGGGCTGAAGCGCGATGTCACGAAAAGGCACGCGCACATCTTTATACAATGTGCCGGAAACGTGTACTTTTTTACTGTTCGGAAAGTATTCACTGCGATCTGCCTTTGATTTGTCAGTGGCCATTGTCTCAATCTCCTTGTGGTGGAAAAACATCGATCAAAAAAAGCCGTCTTCCAACATAAGGAAAACGGCTCCACAATACTAAAGGTATCAAGTAAGATAAGTTTGCGAGACCCATATTTCCCTACGCTGGCATTATCCAGATCAGGTTCAAAGGGTATGTTCTCAGCTCTTGCGCTTTGGTTAAGAGCACCCCTAGCGAACTAAATATATCGATGGCGAATCTTCGATACAACCCCAATATTACAACAGTTATGTGGAAAAGTCAAGAAAAAGATGAAGGCGGATCAAGACCTCGGCAGCCAAAACCCGCCGTCCACTCGCAAGCAGGCGCCTGTAATGTAATCCGCCGCGTCTGAGCAGAGGAACGCCGCCGCCTTCCCAATGTCCTCAATGGTGCCTAGACGGCCCCAGGGCAGCTTCTTGCCGCCTTCCTGTAATTCCTCTTCCGTTGCGAAATTCCGTTCTCCCGGCGTGTCCGTCCAGCCCGGTTCAATGACGTTGACGTTGATGCGATGTGGCGTGAGCTCCGTCGCCATCGTGTACCCCATGTGGTTGATGCCCGCCTTCGCGGTGTTGTACGCAACAGAATTCCCAAAAGGGATAAAGGCGTGGACGGAACTGATAATCAGAATCTTCCCGCCGTTGCCGCGCTCTGCCATGTGTCGTGCAACAACCTGACTGGGATGAAACACGCCCCACATACAAACGTCAATTGTCCGCGACACATCCGCAACAGGAATTTCTAGAAACGGCTTGCGGATGCTCATCGCCGCATTGTTCACGAGGATGTCGATCTTCCCAAGCCGGTCGATTCCCCGCTGCACCATCGCTTCCACCGCCCCCCGATCCGCGACATCCGCGCCAACGGTGATTGCGTTGCGGCCAAGTTGGCGAACCGCTTCCGCGACTTCTGCCGCTTCATCCGGATGGGTTCGGTAGTTGATCACGATATCCGCGCCACACTTTGCCATCTCGATGGCGCATCCGCGACCAATTCCGCGTGATGAACCCGTGATTAGCGCAACCTTGTTCTGTAGGTCAATCATTGCTGTCCTCTCCGTCATACCCCATTTATTGCTTAAACACGTGGCCCCACTCATTGCCAAGGATAATCTCAAGCTGATCGTTCGGCTTGAAGTAGTCGGTCGGATGATAGTCCTCGCCCATATCGCCGAATAGTCGCCGTCGCCGGGGCGTCATCCGCGCCGATACATCCGGCGGAAGTTTTTGATAGTCATAGGGACGAGACCACATCTGCCCATAACGGAAGGTCACACTCTTGCGGATGCGATTGGTTTTGTTTGGCCCAACCGCATGCCACGCCGCCCACGGGAAGATAACCGCATCCCCCGCTTCGGCGAGCACCTGGATGGCGCCTTCTGGAACGAAATCCTTCTCAGGACTATCCGCAGGAAATGGCTTCCGGTGGCTCCCCGGCACGAGCATAAAGTTGCCGCTGTCCGGCTGCGAAAGATCGGTCAGGAAGAACTGCACCTTAAATTGCAGCGGGAGGCTCTGGGGGTGTGGATGAATCTGCTGCAACGATGGCCCGGCATCCGTGTGGAATGCTATCAGTTGGGTGTCGCTGAAGTGCCGGACGTAGATCTGTGTGCCCATGATCTGCAGGTAGGGCCCCATCAGCGAAAGGATGGTCCCGAAAATTTTGGGATGATCTGTTAAGATGTCCAGGGCATCCGTTCGTTCGATTGCCCGAATGATGGTAAAAGCCCCGCGCCCAAACCGAGGTGTGTCTGGCCCATATTCTTCCTGGACGTAACCTTCAACGACTGTGTCAACGGCTTTCAATATCGTGTGAATCTCTTCAGGTGAAACGACCTGTTTTACGATGAGATAACCTTCTTCATTCCAGTGTTTTCGCTGTTCCGCTGTCAAATACGCGGTTCCCATGTTAATTCCTCCCGGTGTTGGTTGTGTGATGGACATTAAGCCCCGTGTGGGTGATTGAAATTATAGACGATTTCGGACAGGAGATCCAGTGAAAAGTTCTCATTTTGCAGGAGGGGGAAATTCGTCGATTGGGGGAGGTCCAGTTCCGCACGGTTGACCTGCGCCTAATCGTCGCGACGAACCGGGACCTCCAACAGGCGGTGCAAGCCGAAACGTTCCGGGAGGATCTCTTCTTCCGCCTCAACGTCTTCCCGATTGTCCTGCCGCCGTTGCGGGAGCGGACGGAAGACATTCCAGCGCTGGTCGACTACTTTATCGAAAAGTACAATCGGGAGTTGGATGGGAATGTGACAGATGCTTCTCCAGAGGCAATGCAGGCGCTATTCGCCTACGCTTGGCCGGGGAACATTCGGGAGTTGGAGAATGTAATCAAACGGCTGATCGTGATGGTCGATGCCGGGAGGATTCGCGCGGAGGACCTTCCGCCCGAAATTCAATCCACGCGCTCTGGAGCACAGGCGATTGAAGGTCCACCTTCTGCTCCTCCAGAAGTCATCGACCAGACGCTAGCGGCAACAGAGCGGGCTCGGATTGCAGATGCGTTAAGTCAGGCGAAAGGCAATCAGAGCAAAGCCGCACGAATTCTGGGAATTACCCGACAGCAGTTGCGGTATCGGCTGCAAAAACACGGGATAATGGTCAACCGGGGTGGCCCATAATGTACAAGTGGCCGATAATACGCAGTCAAAGTGGCCCATAATAACCAACGGCGCATGATACCATCCGATCTGTTCATTGCTTCCGGTGTCGCTTGATGTGCGCCAAACATTGATTATCCCCAAGCTCGACAGCCCATTGGAGGGGCGTCTACGCCACGTCTTGATTTCGCTTCCGCCTTTGGCATAAATATTGCCTTTGTCACGGTTTATTTTTAGATTGTGGATCGGGGCGGATTCTACAGGAAGGAATGCTGAAATGTAGGTCGGGTATGGTACAATCTGCCCGACAGCAAAGGATCGGCGGGTTTGATAAAATCCGACCTACGATAAGGAGTGGCTTGAAATGGATACGCTTGATGTTCGGGATTTACCCGATGATCAGATCGAGTTTATACAGCAACTGATTGAGTTCATGCGTCAGAAGCGTCAAAAACCGCCAGGACCGCCTAAAGATGAAACGGAGACGATTCATTTACACAGTTGGTCACTGGGTGTGAAGGGAGAGATTTCACGGGAGGAGATCTATGACTATCTCGACGAGCGAGAAGATGGGACTCGTTGACACCAACATTCTCGTTTATCGCGCCGATCGGCATTCCACGTTTCACCGGTTGTCGGCCAATCTCATCGCGTCCTCCCAGGTTTTGTTACCCCTTTACCCCTTCCGGGTTTGAAACCTTGCAAACCTTCGCAAGGACCTGATTCACGTCATCCTGAGCGAAGCGAAGGATCTCGATCACCGAGGGCGTTTTAGATTCTTCGCCCCACGGGATTCCCTTCGAAGCACCACAGGCACCCTCTCAGCCGAGGGCAAGCCCCTACGGGATCCTTCGAAGCTCAGGACAAGTTTCCTTACACTCGATGTTCAAGTTTTTGGTTATGCAGCCTTGAGCATATTCCTCACCCGGTGTTTCAACGCTGGCGTTGGCTCTAGCCGCCCCAACTCTCGTCCCACCATATGTTTGCTCGAGTCGTTGAGCCTGAAGACTTCTTGAGCTTGTGATGCCACCAATGCCAACTGCTCCTCTGGATTGTCTGACAAGATCACCCCCCCAATAAACTCGACAAGGCTTTCCACCTGCACGCTGTCTCGTAGGCTGCCAACGGTGCACGCTGGCAGCTTGTCTTCTATCCGGGCTTGTTGGGCAGGATGCAACAGGAGACAGTGGTCGCACAGCAGACTCAGACTCAAGCTTCTGCGAGAGCCTTCTTCGTCGGTTTGTTTGGCTAGCTGTCCCCAGCCTTCATACTGCTTCCAGTCCGCAATGAAGACCTCCCTCTCAGCCGAGGATTCCACTACGAGCCATCTTAAGGTGTGTGCCTGAGCAATGTCGAGGGTTCTCCAACTCATGTCCGAGGCAACCAGATAGCGATACTCGTCTTCGCCTTCATACTTGAGAGCAATTACAAAGCGTTTCCTCTGGTGAGCCGCCACGTGAACACGTGCACTTCTGACAAAGGCATTGACCTTCTGACCACCGGCAATGCACAACCGTTGAGCGATACCCGGATATCGCTGAGAGAAGGTGGTCAGACTCAGCATCTTACCACGAAGCCGAATGTTCTGATTCTTGCGTAACTTGCTGATGACCTGCACGCCCCCAAAGAGTGCCGAAGCTTTATCGAGAAACGCCTGGGTCCCATACAGGTTATCTGCCAGAACACATCGGACCATAATCTCTGCAAATTCCACCTGGAACGCCTTGTGGTAAGTCCAACGCTATCTCGGGCTTCGTCGGGAATCGGTTGTCCTTGCCGGGCTTGGCCGGACGTTGCGGCTTCGGCACACCGCGCTGCTTGAGCTTCCTATCCTCTGCATTCCACGCAGTTAGCTGAGGATCTGGCATGTAGAACTCTACCCCCACTGGAAGGGTCACCTTCTGGCTTACCAGCAGTAAGAGGATGAAACTCTGACCATGGACAAATCCACCACTGCTCTTGTCTTTGAGCTTATGAGCTTTGTAGATACGTTTGGTGTGTTTGCTGCGTTTCTTATCGGAATCATCAACGACTAAGACACCTTCGGTGATACCATACCTTTCCAGGATCACGCAGACACTGGCTCGTAAGATGAATTGCCAAAAGTCATTGGTTTGGCGGAACATCCAGGATAAACTGGCAATGGAGTAGCGACCGAAGGAAGTCCCGTGGGGCGACCAAGGCTAGCCCGCTCAAAGCGCTTCCAACATATCGAATGGGTGACTACGATAGCTACCGGGCAGAAACCTAACCAGCCCTTCTGGATTCGGGTCAGTCCAGCTTCGGGATCAATGCGCCTCAGCGCAGAATCCAGTTCCTCAACATAGGCGGTCACAAACGGTAATGTTTGGCCGATAAACATCACTAAATCTCCTGTCATTCGTTTGACAGGAAGTATCTCATGTTGGCTCATAAGAAGCAACCGGAGTTTTTATCCAAAAACTTGAACATCGAGTAACAGTTCCTAATTTGGGAATTGACTTGCAAGATCGGTGTATGACGTTGTTAGGGCATCACTTTTGACCGATGTTGTCCCGTTGCGCAAAGATGTTTGTATTGAAACTACGCAAAGGAGCTTAACCGCATGAAGTGCGCCATTGTGGTGCCAACAATCAGAGAACAGCATATTCTTGAATTTCTTTCAGCGTGGTCTCAGGAGTTTCAGGAACATCAAATAATCATCGTTGAAGATAATCCGGAGAAAACTTTTAGAATATCCCAATTTAATATAGAGCATTACAGTTGGCTTGAGATTAACAAGGAGCTGGGCCCTA